>JAKAWK010000104.1 GCA_021827365.1 Nitrospirota bacterium | reverse complement strand
GGGTTTTGAAGGACAAAGGTCCTGGTCCCCTGCAGAACCCCAATGCTCCCTCCGGCAAAACGGGCCGCATGTTCACCGGGTGTGATGGAGCGTCCGCCGGCTTCCACTCCGAACATGTTGACCGATTCGTCTCCGATAAAAGGATGAAAAAGGCCCATGGCATTGCTCCCTCCCCCCACACAAGCCACCAGCATATCCGGAAGACGGCCTTTTTTGGCAAGAATCTGACGGCGGACCTCCTGACCGATGACCGACTGGAATGAGCGGACAATGAGCGGAAAGGGATGGGGGCCAAAGGCAGTCCCCAAAAGATAATGCGTGGTTCGAACGGTGCGTGACCAGTCCCGGAGAGCTTCGCTGATGGCATCCTTGAGAGTCTTTCCCCCAGTGTCAACCGGACAGACACTGGAACCGAGAAGCTTCATGCGAAAGACATTCAGGGCCTGCCTCCGGACATCTTCCGATCCCATGTAAATCTGGCACTCGAACCCGAGACGAGCCGCAACGGTGGCTGTTGCGACCCCATGTTGCCCGGCCCCTGTCTCGGCGATCAGGCGACTTTTTCCCATTCGTCGTGCCAGAAGAGCCTGGCCAATGGCATTTGTGATCTTGTGGGCCCCCGTGTGGTTAAGATCCTCCCGCTTGAGCCAGATCTCCGCGCCCCCTGTTTCTCTTGTGAGGGATTCTGCGAAATAAAGAGGAGTCGGCCTTCCCGAATAGTCGGCAAGAGTCTCACGGAACTCATCACGGAAGGCCTTTTCCCGCCAGGCGGCCCGGAAGGATTTCTCGAGTTCGAGCAGAGCTGACATCAGGGTTTCCGAAACGAAACGCCCACCGAACTCTCCAAAGTAACCCCTCATGTCAGGAAGCACCGGAGAGCCCTTTCGTTTCATTGATTCTCGCGTCAATCCTCCCTTCATGCCCTTCTCTCCCAATCCCTCACATTTTGGACAAAATCCATGATTTTCCGTTCATCCTTGATTCCCGGACTCTTTTCCACACCAGTGGAGACGTCGACCCCCGCCAGGGGAGTCTCCTTGAGCCTCTCAAGAAGCGTTCCAACCGTTCCGGGAGACAGACCTCCCGACAGGATCAACGGAAGTGGGGAGGTCACCTTTGAGAGACGCCCGTAATCCCAGGACTTCCCCGTTCCGCCGGGGGCCGATTCCGACCGTCCTTCCACAAGGATCCTGAAAGCAGTCGGCGGATTGGGGAGGGGTCCCTCTCCCGACCACCGGACGGCATAAATCCAGGGCAATCCGAAATCCGACAATCTCTCAAACCCTTCCGTGTCCAGAGGACCGCCGTGCCACTGAATCACATCGAGCGGGACCTGGTCTAGGATCTCCTTTATTTTTGTCCAGTCCGGCCTGACAAAGACACCCACTTTTTGGACTGTCTCCGGAAGGGAGCGGCAGATCGCTTTCGCCATCTTTGGGGTCACAAATCGGGGGGATTTTTCCGAAAAAATCAATCCGACCGCATCTGCCCCTGACTGTTCGACAAAACGGGCATCCCCCTCCTGGGTTATGCCGCAAATTTTAATCCAGAGTCCCACGAAACTCCTCGAGCGCCCGCAAGGGATCCGACGACAGGAGAAACCCTTCTCCCACGAGAACGGCCGAAAACCCGATTTCTCCCATGCGCCGATAATCGGCATTTGTCCTGAGACCGCTTTCGGCGACCTTTCCGATTCCTCCGGGAATCATCCGGGCCAGTCTCTCTCCCCTGTCGCGATCGATCGAAAGCGTATCGAGATCGCGGTGGTTGACCCCAATGAGATCGGCCCCTGCCTCAAGAGCCCGGGAGACCTCTTCTTCCGTGTGGGTTTCCACAAGCGCCACCATCCCAAGGGCCCGGGCAAGGTCCAGGAACCCCACAAGCTCCGGCTGAGTCAGGATCCTGACGATCAGAAGAACAATATCGGCTCCGGCACACCGGCTTTCCCACACCTGGTAGGGATCGATGATGAAATCCTTCCGGAGAAGGGGGAGGGTTTCCCCTGCCGGAGACATTCTGACCCGTCCCAGATCCTCCAGACTTCCGCCAAAGAAGGTGGCATCTGTCAGGATCGAAAGGGCGGAAGCACCCCCCTTCCTGTATGTCTCTGCCAATCCTTCCGGATCATAGGGATCCCGGATGAGTCCCCTCGAGGGGCTCCTCCTTTTCATTTCCGCAATAATACGCGGCCTCCCTTGATCAGGAGAAGGATTCGGAGCAAAGGTCCTGACAGAGGGTGCCCGGGAGACCTCCCTCTCAAGCGAGGAAAGAGGGCGTTTCCGGGAGGCCGAGGCTACCTCGAGCCGCTTTGCATCAACGATTTGCCCAAGAAGAGTCATGTTGCGGAAAACTCCTTCCAGCGCCGGTAGACAGCCAATGCCGATCCCGAATCGATGGCCCGCCTGGCAGCGTCGACTCCCTCCTTAAGAGTCGAGACCTTCCCAGCGACAAGAAAGGCGGGAGCCGCCCCTGCCAGGACCCAGTTCCGGAGGGGAAAACGCTCTCCTTCGAGGACTCTGACGATCAGGGCGGCGTTTTGATCCCTGTCTCCCCCAATGGCTTCGGAGAGCGGGGAGGGGTCAAGGCCAAAATCCCTGGCGGACAATTCGGCCCAGGTTTTTTTTCCACCTGAAAGATGGAGCATTGTCGTCGTCGACGAAAGGTTCACCTCATCGAGCCCGTTCCCAAAAAGCGCAAGAACCTCCTCGCTTCCGGTACTGGATAGGACATCAACCACGGTCTCGAGCCGATCCCGTTCATAAACACCCACCACTTGTCTGGGAACCCGGGCAGGATTGGCCAGGGGACCCAGAAGGTTGAAAAAGGTCCTGATCCCAAGCTCCCGCCGCACCTTTGCGACAATCCGGAGAGCCGGGTGATAAAGGGGAGCAAAGAGAAAGGTCAGGCCCGTCTCCCTGTAAAGCCGTGCCGCCTCCTCCGGTGTCATCTCAATCCTGAGCCCCATCGCCTCAAGGACGTCGGCCGAACCGGCCCGACTCGAAATAGCCCGATTCCCGTGCTTTATGACCCTGATACCGCCTCCTGCCAGGGC
Organism: Nitrospirota bacterium; assembly: GCA_021827365.1. Classification (GTDB taxonomy): domain Bacteria; phylum Nitrospirota; class Leptospirillia; order Leptospirillales; family Leptospirillaceae; genus UBA4572. The sequence continues at coordinate 4,501 of JAKAWK010000104.1, read as the reverse complement.
AAAGGATATGGCAGTGGAAAGATTCACTGTTCCAGACCTGTCTCCTCCGGTTCCGCAGACATCGATCGCATCCTCTCCGGTTTCAGGAAAGTGGCACTGACGGGCCCGGAGAGCGTCAACAGCTCCAGAAATCTCCTGGGATGTTTCCCCCTTGGAAAGAAGGGCCACAGTGATTCCGGCGAGCAGGGCCTCTTCAACCCTGCCATCCATGATCTCTCCCATGACTCCGCTCATCTCCTTGCGAGACAGGGATTCCCGCTTCACGAGCGAAAGGAGGGCGTCTCTGGGCGTCATGCCGATTTCCCTTTTCTGGTGTCGTTGAAAGATCGTGCGAGAGAGATGAAGTTTGCAAGAAGGGTTTTACCGTGAAGGGTGAGAATCGATTCCGGATGAAACTGGACCCCCCGGGTCGGATAACGACGGTGGGCCAGTGCCATGACTTCTCCCTCTTCCGTCCTTGCCGTGACCTCGATCTCCGGTGGAAGGGTGCTTTCAAGAACAATCAGGGAATGATACCGGGTGGCCTCAAAAGGGCTCGGAATGCCCGCAAAGATGTCGGAGCCGTCATGGAGGACTGGCGAAGTTTTTCCATGCATGAGACGGGGGGCCCTGACCACAGAACCACCGAAGACTTCCCCGATCGTCTGGTGGCCCAGGCATACACCAAGGATAGGCAAATCCGGTGCGAGCTCCCTTACGATTTCAGGACAGATCCCGGAATCGGCCGGAGTTCCCGGTCCGGGTGAAAGCACAATTCCTTCCAGGAGCCCCACATCAATGTCGGCAAGACGGATCCGGTCGTTCCTGAAGACCTCCATCTCTACCCCAAGCTCCCAAAAATACTGGACGAGATTGTAGGTGAAGGAGTCATAGTTGTCGATCATCAAAAAAGCCATGGTCCCTCGCTCCCGTGGGTGATCTCCAGGGCCCGGACCATGGCCTGGGCCTTGGCCAGGATTTCCTGATTCTCCCGCTCGGGATCACTGTCGGCCACGATTCCGGCCCCAGCCTGAAAAAATCCCCGGGAGCCCGAAATGAAAACGGAGCGTATCGCGATCGCCAGATCCACATCTCCCGAAAAGGAAACCACCCCCACGCACCCGGCATAGGGCCCGCGACGAATCGGTTCCAGGTCCTCGATAATTTCCATGGCACGGATCTTCGGAGCCCCCGAAAGAGTTCCGGCCGGATGGGCCGCCCGTATGACATCATAGCCCGTCTTTCCCTCAGCCAGAATACCGGTGACATGGCTCACGATATGAATGACATGGGAATAGTGTTCAAGAACCATCATTTCGCTGACCCGAACACCTCCTTTTTCAGCAATGCGCCCCACATCGTTTCGTCCCAGGTCGACAAGCATGACGTGTTCCGCTCTTTCCTTCGGGTCTGCAAGAAGGCGTTCCGAGCGTCTTTCGTCTTCCACAGGGTCTCCCGATCGGCGGACAGTTCCCGCGATGGGTCTCAGGTCCACGATTTTTCCAGTCACCCTGACAAAGAGTTCGGGAGAAGATCCGACGAGGGCAAAAGGCCCGTTTTCAATCAGATAGAGATAGGGGGAGGGGTTGATTGAGCGAAGCACCCGATAAAGTGTCAAGGGAGACCCCTCCCAGGGAAATTCAAAACGGCGTGAGAGAACAACCTGGAAGATGTCTCCGGCCCTGATATGCTCTTTTGCCCTTTCCACCCCCCTCTTGAAGCTTTCAGAATCAGTCACCTCCCTGACTGAGAACTGTCCGTGCCGGTCAGACATAGTCGGCTTGAGGAGGGGACGGGAGAGGAAAAGAGATTCCCAGAAGGTCTGAAGCCGCACCAACGCTTCCTCATACAACTTCACGGGATCGCCGTCCTGACGGTCAACCCAGGTCATGATGCGAATTTTCTGAAGGGCATGATCCACAATGACCATAATTTCCGGCACGACAAAGTCGAGATCAGGAAAATCGTCAGCACGGGGAAGAGTTTCCGGGAGTTCCTCAAAACTCCGGACCATGTCGTAGGAGAAATATCCCACGGCTCCTTGGGCAAAGACCGGAAATCTGCTGTCGACAAAGGCATTCAGGTCGGCCATTGCCCGGGAAAAACTATCGAGGAGATCCCCCTCGTGTCGAACCGAGGAGGCCAATTTTCCCTCCCGGTACTTCCCGACCGTCAGCCCTTCCGTAAGCGTCCCCCTGAAAGAAAACTTCATTCCTGATCCTACAAAGGAATAGCGTCCCCACCGGTCTCCACCTGTCGCGCTCTCCAGAAGAAAACGCGGTTCAGAAATGGAAAGGGATGCATAAATTCCCGGGGGAGTCAGAAAGTCCGACAGGGCTTCGCCCACCACAGGAACAAGCCTATGGGTGGAGATCAGCGACCGGAAGTCTCCGGGCATTGTGGATATGATCATGGGGCTCCCCCCTTTTCCCGCAATCGTCTCCAGAGGGTCGAGCGGCCTATCCCGAGAAGACGCGCTGCCTCGGACATATTACCGTTCGTCCGCTCCATCGCTTTCTGAATCAGGGCATCCTCCACATTCTTGAGAGGCTGGGGAAGTGAGAGGGCCGAGTCAAGGAAAGGACGTTCTCCGGTCGGGGTCCAAAGATCCCGGGGCAGATCCTTGATATCGATCATACGTCCCGCTGCCAGTAGCACGGCATGCTCCATGATATTCTGCAACTCTCGAATATTTCCCGGGTAGGAGTGGTTCAAGAGCACATCCAGCGCAGGCTGGGTCAGGCCCTCGATATTTTTCCCGAATTCGGCATTGTAGCGCGCCAGGAAGGCCGACACCAGAAGGGGGATATCCTCCCGTCTCTCCCTGAGAGGCGGCAGGGAAAGGGGCACAACCCTGAGCCGGTAATAAAGATCCTTCCGGAACTCCCCCGCCTCGATCGCCTTCTTCAGATCACGGTTTGTGGCGGCAATGACCCGGACATCAACCTTAAGCGTCTTCGTCCCCCCGACACGCTCGAACTCCTCCTCCTGAAGAACCCTCAGGAGCTTGACCTGCATGGTCGCCGAAATTTCCCCGATTTCGTCGAGGAAAAGGGTCCCACCCGAGGCCATCTCGAATCGACCCGGCTTGCTCGACACCGCCCCTGTGAAAGCGCCACGCACATGACCAAAGAGCTCCGATTCGAGGACCCCTTCCGACAGGGCGGCACAATTGACCTTGATGAAAGGCCCCTCTTTCCGGGGGCTGTTTTCATGGATGGCATGGGCGACCAGCTCCTTGCCGGTCCCGCTTTCGCCTTCGATCAGAACCGTCGATTTGCTCTGGGCCACAACCGGCAAAAGGTCAAAAAGCTCTTTCATTCTTTCACTCTGGCCGATGATCCGGCCAAAGGAGTATCGGCCTTTCAGTTCGTTCCGGAGTTCAGCGATCTGGGTGACATCGTGAAAGATTTCCACCCCACCCACGACATGATCCTCCCCGTCCCGAAGAAGGGCCGTGTTGACTCTCACGAGGCGGGTGCGGCGATGGTGGTCGGTGAGCGTAATTTCATAGTTCCGGAAGGGTTCTCCCGTTTCGAGGGTTTTTTCCAGAAGACACCGGGCGCTGCAAACAGAGGTCCGCATGGCCTTCTGGCAATCCATACCGGAAAAATCCCCTTCCGGCATGCCCAGGATATCTCGGGCGGCCCGGTTCATGTAGAGAATTTTCTTGTCCAGCCCTATGGCCACAACACCTTCCTCAAGAGAGTCCAGAATAATTGCAGGACCCAGGGCTGACAGGGAGCCCTTTGGCAGGTCGAGGGCCGGAGAGACCCCGGGGGATTCAGAATCAGCCCAGGATGACAGGACAGGGAGAAATGAGGGATTTGGATTAGACATATCCGCAGAACTCCGGTACTCGCGCTATACGAACCCCCCGGCTTCCACACTTCTACTAGCCGGGGACGCTACCCTCCGGAGAAAATGCCAATGCTCCGGTTGGACAGGTTAAAAGACAAAGCCTGCATCGGATACAGACGGGGGATTCCGTCAAATTGAGGTCTCTCTCAAAAAGCCCAAGATCAAGAACACCGGTCGGACAAAGCTCCTCGCAACTACCGCAAGGTCCGACCTCAAGGCAGGAAGAGGCACTCCAGAATATGGCCCCCCTTGCCACCTTAAATCGACCCGGAACATTTATCATACCATTCGTCTCCGATAAACCCAAATCCATCAGGCCTTCAATCCGGGATCCTGAAATTTTCCTGAAAGATTCCTGCCCACCCCAGGGCGACAAGGGTTTTGGAATCGCGGATCGCCCCCGTCCTGACAAGATGGGCGATATCCTTTCCGGAATAAAAAATCGGAGGATCTATCCACTCGTCCTCTTCTGGCTGGGCCTTGCCAAGGGTTCCCCCGCGGGCCAGGACAAGGTGTATGACTTCATCACAGAACCCGGGAGTCGTCCAGATCGACGTCATTCTCTGAAGAGCCGCCCCCGTGATCCCGGCTTCCTCATGGAGCTCTCTCTCAGCCGCTGCCAGAACATCTTCCCCTTCCTCGACTTTTCCGGCCGGGAAGA
>JAKAWK010000103.1 GCA_021827365.1 Nitrospirota bacterium | reverse complement strand
AATGATGAAGATGACGACCATGATTTCGATCAGCGTGAATCCCGTGTCACTTCGTGAGGACAGGCGGCGATTTCGGATCTGGCGGGTGAGACTTTGGAGCATTCGGGCCTCCGGACAAAAACGTTACTGGACCGCCTGGCTCATCTCGAAGATCGGAAGCAGGACGGACATGACCATGAAGAGGACGATTCCTCCGATAAACAGTATCATAACCGGTTCGATGAGGGATGTCAGCGTCCCGATGGTCTGGTCCACCTCCTGCTCATAGCCTTCGGCAAGCCTTATGAGCAGATCCTCAAGCTTTCCGGAGCGCTCTCCCACGGCGATCATGTGGACGGCCAGGAGAGGAAAGACCTTCGACTCCCGGAGGCTCCGGGAGAGGGAAAGCCCGGAGGCCAGGTCTTCCCGGGCGCGGGCCACCGCCTCCCGGACCGGACCGCTGGTCACCACCGCCTCCGAAACCTCCATCGCCTTCTGGAGAGGGGTTCCTGAAGAGAGAAGGACGCCCAGGGTCCGGGCAAAACGGGCCACCTGGGTTGCGAGGACCAGTTGGCCGATCCGGGGGAGGCGGAGTGCCCAACGGTCGAGGGTGGCCCGGCGGGTCTGGACGAACCGCACCAGGAGGAAAATCCCTGCCAGAGAGGAAAGTCCGGTGGAGAGGAGATGGCTTCTGAGCCAGGCGGAGCTCCCCATGAGAATCCGGGTCGGGAGGGGAAGGGTGGCCTTGAGTCCCTCGAAGATGGAGGTGATTCGGGGCATGACGACGATCAGGAGGAAGATGACCATCAGGACCCCCACTCCTAGGAGCATGACCGGATAGAAGAGAGAGCCCACGACCTTCCTGCGGGTATTGCTCTGTTTCTCCAGGAGATCCGCAAGCCGGTTCAGCATGATCTCGAGGGTTCCCGATTCCTCCCCTGCTCGGACCATGTTGAGGTAGATGGGAGAAAAGATTCCGGGAAGGGACCCCATGGCGACCGAAAGGGATCGGCCTTCCTTGACCCTATCCCGGATCTGGGAGGAGACCCGGGCCGGAGCGGTGTCCCCTCCCTGATCGAGAATGGCTCCCAGGGCCTCGACGATTGGGACCCCGGCTCCCACGAGAATGGAGAGCTGGCGGGTAAATGTTGCGAGGTCCCTCCCCGAAAGACGGCCTCTCCCGGCGGGGGATCCCGGGGCTCTAACCTCCTCCTCCCGGGAGTGGGGCTCCAGGGAGACCGGAAGAATCCCTTCCTTCTTGAGCTTCTGCCGGGCGGACTGGAGGCTGTCGGCATCGATGAGGCCCCGGGTCCGTTCGCCATTTGAACGGATGCCGGAGTAGTTCCAGACGGGCACGGGGCTCTCTCCCTCGGTTAGTCGGTGGCGATCTCGCTCTGGGCCACCCGGAGGACCTCCTCTATGGTGGTGACCCCCTCGAGGACCTTGCGCCGTCCGTCATCGATCAGGGTTTTCATCCCCTTCTTCCGCCCCGCCTCCCGAATGGTGGCCGCATCCTCCCTGGTGTTGACAAGATGGGCGATTTCATCGTCCAAAACTAAGAGCTCGTAGATCCCCTGTCGTCCCTTGTATCCCGTTTCAAGGCAGGACGGGCATCCCCCGCCACGGAACAGGGTGCCCCCGGGAAGGGAGTCGGGAAGGATCCCCAGGCGGGAGAGTTCATCCGTAGTGGGCCGGTAGGGGGTTCGGCAGGAGGGGCAGATGCGCCGGACGAGACGCTGGGCCAGCACCGCCCGGACCGATGTGGAGATGAGAAAGGGTTCGACCCCCATATCGAGGAGACGGGTCATGGCCGAAGGGGCGTCGTTGGTATGAAGGGTCGAAAAGACCAGATGGCCCGTCAGGGAGGCCTGAATGGCAATCTCCGCCGTTTCCGTGTCCCGGATTTCCCCGATCAGGATGACATCCGGGTCCTGGCGGAGGATGGAGCGGAGCCCCGAGGCGAAGGTGAGGGAAATCCTCGGATTGACCTGGATCTGTCCGATTCCCCTGAGCTGGTATTCGACAGGATCCTCGATGGTGATGATGTTCTTGTCCGGGCTGTTGATAGTGTTCAGGACGGCATAGAGTGTCGTGGTCTTTCCGGCCCCGGTCGGCCCGGTGACCAGAATGATCCCGCTGGTGAGGGTGATGAGGCGGTTGACCTGGGCGAGGTCTTCGGGGGCAAATCCGATCTCCGAGAGGGGGAGCAGGAGGGTCCCCTGTTCCAGAATCCGGAGCACGACCCGTTCTCCATGGCGCACCGGGATGGTGGAGACCCGGATGTCGACGTCCCGGCCCGCCGCCCGGATCCGGATGCGTCCGTCCTGGGGGAGGCGTTTTTCGGCGATGTTCAGGTTGGCCATCAGCTTGAAGCGGGAGATGATCCCCGCCTTGAGCTTCTGGGGGATGGACAGGACATTGTAGAGAACCCCGTCAAGACGGTAGCGGACCTTGACTTCCTCCTCGAAGGGCTCGAGATGGATGTCGGAGGCCTTCTGGCGGACCGCCTGGGAGAGAATCGAGTTGGCAAGGCGGATGATCGGAGCGTCATCCCGGGCATCGAGAAGGTCGACGGTTTCCTGGATGGACAAAAGGTCCGAAAAGGTGTCCGTCTCCTCCTCGGCCGAGTCGAGGATCTTCCCGGTTTCCATCTGTCCGAAACGCTCATAGGCCGTGTTGATGAGGCCGTAGAGTGCGTTCTGGGGGATGAGGACCGGCTTGAGGCCCGGCGGGTCTCCTCCGGTGTGAATCAGAAGCCTGAGAGATTCCAGGGAGCGGAAGGAGCCCGGTCCCCCACAAAGAACGGAGAGGATCTTTCCCTCCGGTTCTTGGGAAAGGGAGAGCGGGAGAAGCAGATGGGCCTTGCAGAAGGAAATGGGGATCCGGGGGATCAGGGTCGGGTCAAGCTCGTCCGGGGGAACCGAGTTCCGGTAGTCGTATCCCTGGGCCGTGGCCCATTCTTTCCAGAGGGTCTCGGGGGAGAAGCCGGCAGTGGTCACCGCTTCCCCGAAGTCGGCCTCCGTGGTTCGGGCCGCCTGGAGTGTCCTTAAGATCGAGACGGCGTCTGTTGACATGGGGAGGCCTATTCCGGGGCCCCCGGCTCTCCGGGGACATCGACGGTCCTCAGGAACCGGTCGCTTGAAAAGGAAGAGGTCTTCCGGTCGAGGATCAGATTCTGGACAAGATGGTTGGTCCTGGCGAATTTTTTCAGGAGATTTGGGGCGTCGTGCTTGACCACGGCCAGGTCTTCGGAGCTCCGGATGACGTAGGGGGTCAGAAAGATCAGGAGGTCGTCCCGCTTCTTTTCGTGGTTGGTGTTGGAAAAAAGATAGCCGAGAACCGGAATGTCGGAGAGAAAGGGGATTCCCTGGTCGTTGACGCTCGTTTCCTTGGAGATCAGTCCCCCGATCACGACCGTCTGTCCCGAGGAGACGGTCAGATTTGTCTTGGCGGCCCGTTTTGTGGTGGTCGGTCCCACGGCGATCGTCCCGATGACCTGGGAGGCATTGGTGAGGGCCGAGACTTCCTGTTTGACGTCGAGGCGGACCCGCCGGTGCGAGAGGATGTGGGGGGTGATCTCGAGGGTGATTCCCACATTCTGGCGCTGGATCATGGTCATGACGTTGCCGCCGACCGTCTGGCTCTGACCGGTGATGAAAGGGACGTCCTCGCCGATCGTGATCTTGGCCTTGACTCCGTCTGTCGCAAGGATCTCGGGCGTGGAGAGGGTCCGGACGTCGGAAAAGGTTTCGAGGGCGTTCAGGAGGGCTCCCACATTGGGGTAGCTGACGCCGTTGTAATTGAATGTTCCGCCGGTCAGGACCCCGGCCACGAGACCGTTGAGGCCCGAGAGGGACTGGGCGGCACCCGCCGCTCCCGAAATGACCCCCAGGGATCCGGTCGATCCGGTGGTCCCGCTTAACGAGGAGGCTCCCGTGGCCCCGTTGATGATGCCTCCCAGCATCCCATAGTCGGTGAGGCCGACCAGCCCCGCGTTGTTGGCCCCGAGGACACCGCTCAGGATGTTGACCTGGATGTTGTTCAGCTTGTCTGTCGAAATTTCAATAAGCGAGGCCTTGACGTAAACCTCTCCGGGCTGGGCATCGAGGGAATGGATGATGGGTTTCAGAAGATCGTAGTCATGGGCGGTGGCCGAGATGATGAGACTGTTCGATCCCTTGTCGGAGACGATCTGGATCGGTCCTTCGAATCCCCCTTCCCGGACCCCCCCTGCCGGCTTGGGGGCAAATCCCTTGGAGAGGATGGCATTCACGGTCTTGGCAACCGACTTGGCAGAGGTGTTCTCGAGTGAGTAGAGGAACATCTCCCGGTTGGGGGGAGCCTGGGTTTCCGGAACGATATAGATCATCCCCTCCTTGGAGACCGTTTCGAAACCCTTCATGCGAAGGGCATCGGAAAAGATCCGGAAGGCATCGGGGACGGAGACCTCGGTGGGGGAGAGGATGGTCAGCTTCCCCTTGACCCGTTCGTCCATCACGATGTTCCTGTTCAGAAGCTCGCTCATGAATCGGACGAGGACGGAGACGTCGACGTTCCGGAAATTCATGGAGACCTTCTGGACCGGGGCCGGGACCGCAAGCGGGGAAGGGGCCGGAGGGGGTCCGGCCGCGATTGCGGAAATGGGAGTGACGGCCAGTCCCAGGGAGAGGAGAGGGGCTCCGAGAAGACGAAGAAATCCTCTCATTTTGAAGGACGAGGACCGATCGGGACACTTCATATCTTTGATCAAGCCAAGAATCCTGTTCCGGGGAGGCGCAGGGCCCCGCCTGATAGAGTGAGGGTCACTGGACCTGGTAGTTGAAGGTTTGGGGGGCTCCGTTGCGAACGAGGTCGATGCTGACCTCAGACGCCGTCCCCAGGGTCGAAAGGGCCTTCATGAAGTTCTGGGGGTCGCTCATCGACATGCCGTTGATCGATTCGATCACGTCTCCCGGCAGAAGGCCCACCTCCTGGTAAAGGCTTCCCGGCTGGATCTCCACGATCCGGAAGCCGTTGGGCTTGCCCCCCACCATGTTGGGGACGGCCCGGGCCTGCATCATGAGTTGGTTTAAGTTCCTGACCGCCGAATGGACGGCCCGGGCCTCGATGAGCCAGTGGTTGGGATCAAGCTGCCGGATGCCGTGGGGAGATGACGTCCCCCCGGCCGCAACGGCCTGTCCTCCGTCGTCCTCGGCCGTGAACATGGCCTTCAGGATTCCGTAGGAGTTGCCGACCTTCAGGATCACCGAGGCTTTCTGGACATGGGCCAAGCTGACCCTTCCGGGGATCACCGCATCGTTGACATGGTAGAACTTCTGGGTCTTCTTGGCGGTGTCTTCGAGAACGGCCCCCGAGAGGGTCCCGGACCCCATAAGAGTCCCCACCAGCCTGAGCTTCAGAGAATCCGGATGAAGGAGCGGAAGATTTTTCTGATTCTTCCAGCTTCCCACCGCCACCACCGATCCCGCGCTGTCCCGAAGACTTTTGGCTTCTGGCCCCGAACCCAGGTCTAGATCTCCAGGAAGGGCGACCGACCGTCCCCGGCGGGAGGGATCGAAGAGATTGCCCCGGGCGATCGAGGCGATGTCACCGGCCGTCGGAAGGGAGCTCCTGGGACGGACCATCATGCCATGGACCTCGGGAATGGCAAATCCTCCCGAGATTCGGTCCCGGATCGTCTCGTCCACGGCATCGGCGGCCATGTAGGAGGTGGCTGAGACCAGGGCGATCTGACCCAGAAGAAAATAACGTTGGATGCGCGTATCGATCATGGCCTGTCCCGTCTTTGATCCCGAATCCCTTGCATGGAGCCGGCATGGTGCCGGATGGTCCTCCCGAACAATTTTACAGTATAATACAGGAAAAATAAAATGTAGATTGGGAGAAACCTATGCCGTTAATCACCGTGAACGGAGAAAAAAGGCCGGTCGAGGAGGGAGCGACCCTTCTGTCGCTTGTCGGAGAGATGGGTTTTCTCGACCGACCGGTGGTGTGCGAGGTCAACATGACGATCCTTTCGAAGAAGGACTGGGACAAAACCTTCCTCCGGGAGGGAGACGCCGTCGAGATCATCGGTTTTGTGGGAGGGGGCTCTCTTCCCAGGGGATTTTCTATGGGGGATTGAGACAGGGAGGTTTCTGTGGTATAAAAACGATATCTACCCTTCGGGCGGGATTAACTCAGCGGTAGAGTGTCAGCTTCCCAAGCTGAAGGTCGTGGGTTCGAATCCCATATCCCGCTCCATTCTTTTAATGATCTAAGTCTTCTTTCTCGTCATTTCCCCCCTTTCGTTTAGGTGTTTCTTCCACCCGGAATCCTCCCATAAGAAATCCGTTTGACCTAGACTTTTGGGCTAAAGGTCTGGCCGGGAGGACCCTTTCCGGTGGATCCCCGACTTTTTCGAGGATTCCTTCGGAGGGTCCTCGGCCTTACGGCGTGCGGATCGGGGGTTCATATCCGGCACGTCGATCTCCTCAGATTTTGTATTTCCAGTCTTTTCTTTCTTCCCCCTTTTTTCTTTTCTCCTCTTTCATCTCCTCAAGAACGCTTTGGACCAGTTCTTCATCGGTTTCTGTGGTGCGATGATGAAAGGCGCAAAGAAGATTGGCATAAAATGTTATTTGATCAGGGGTCAATCCCATGATTTTTTCCTTCTCATCCCCATTCATTTTCCCCTCCCGGAAAAAATGTTGGTTGCTCATTTGGCTCCCGTCATGTGATCGTCGATCACCAAGAGGGGCCACACCTAGCCGGGGTTCTCCATTGAGGGCGGAATCAGGGCAAAAAAAAACCTGCGCTTTCAAGCACAGGCTCAATGGAAAAAATGAAATCCCGACTTTTTAGCACTTTTTTTTGAGGTGGTTGCAATAGTCCCAAATCACTCCACCTTGGGAAATCTCCCAATTGAAAATTACACCTTCTACCGATACCGTCAAGTTCCCCTCTGAGACCCTGATTACGGGACTGAATTGACTCAGTCCCGTATGAAAGAGAGATGAGGGAGGCTTATCCCGGTTCGCAGAACCTCATGGAGTCAGGCTCTGGCTGGATACCTCTTGTCAGGGACGCATACGATCAGGGAAGGGAATGGGTGAGCTGGGAGGGAGAGAGGGAAGAGATTCCTGCAAAATGGTACCGGTTTCCACCTTCGGCCTTGGCGCGGTACATCGCCTCGTCGGCCTTTTTCAGAAGTGTCTCCCCCTCTTCGGCGTTTTCGGGGAAAAGAGCGATCCCGATGCTCGCTCCAAGAATGGCCTTTCTCCTTCCCAGAACGATGATGGGGTCGGACAGAGTGCCGATCAGCCGCGAGGAGACCCGTGCCGGGAGTTCCCGGCCATTACAGGTGTGGAGCAGAACAAGAAATTCGTCTCCTCCCAGGCCATGTCTCCCATGTCATGACCCAGCCGGTCGTTGATGGCCTTGAAGCCGTCAAGATCGATGAAGAGAATGGCCGCATGATCTCCCGTCCTTGCGGTTTCGGCAAGAAGGTCCCCGCGGGAATCCAGAACGAAGGTCCGGTTGGGAAGTCCTGTCAGAAAATCGTGGTGGGCATCGTGATAGAGGTTCGAGACAAGACTGTTGACCTTCGAAATGTCCTGTGTGATCCGTGTGGCCGTCACCCCAAGAAAGGTCGAGAAGAAAATAAA
>JAKAWK010000102.1 GCA_021827365.1 Nitrospirota bacterium | reverse complement strand
TCGAGATTCTCCTCAGGCGAATAGTGCTCCCCCAGATATCCCCCGGGAAAGGAGCGCCGGGGAGGGGCCGGACACCCCGTGTTCCGTCCTCCTCCATACTCCCCCCAGACCCGGTGGCGATAGGCCCGGGCCTCGGGAGGGAAGGGGAAGACGAAAAGGAGGAGAGCTGCGAAAATGAGCCCGCGTCCGACTTGCCGCCTCCAAGGGGCGGACGGTATGATGGAAGGGATCGGAAATTCTGGCATCGACAGTCCTGTGATGAGGGGGTGGCTATGGACGACAAGCGAACGACCGTCATCTGTCCGGCGTGCGGAACCGCCAACAGAATCGACCCGACCCGGGATCTTTCCCAGGCGAAATGCGGAAAGTGCGGAGCCCCTTTAGCCCCTTCCTCCTCCTCGGCTCCCCTGGAGGTGACGGATGCCGACTTTCCGGAAAAGGTTCTGGGTTCGCCGCTTCCCGTTCTTCTCGATCTGTGGGCCCCGTGGTGCGGACCCTGCCGGACGGTCGGTCCCATTATCGAGAAACTGGGAGAAAAATACCACGGACGACTCCGGACCGCCAAACTGAATGTCGACGACAACCCCTATACCGCCCGGGAGCTTCGCGTCTCCAGCATCCCCACCCTCCTTTTCTACAAGGGAGGAAACGAGGTGAACCGGCTGGTCGGGGCCCATCCCGCCTCGACCATCGAACAGTATCTCAAGATGATCCTCTGACCCCCAACCCTTTTATGACCGACAGGACCCCATGGACCCCGAAAGCCTCTACCAGCTCCCCGACGACGTCTTCCCCCGGCACTACGATCTCACTTTAAAGATCGATTCCGGAATCACCGCCCTCTCGGGCCGGGTCGCGATCGACCTCGAGATCCATCGGAACACCATCGAGTTTGTCTTAAACGCCCGGGACCTCGCCATCACCTCGGCCACCATCTCCTACGAAGGGGTCGACTTTCCCCTCACGGTCCGCCTCCTTCCCGCAGAAGAACGGGTGATCCTCTCGGCGACCCGCCTTTTCGAGCAGGGAAAGACGGGGCGTCTCACCCTGGAATTCTCCCGGGAGATCGACGACCTTCTGTCGGGCTTCTACCGCTGTACGGGAAAGGACGTCGAGGGAAACACCCTTGTGATGGGAACGAGCCAGTTCGAGGCGACCGATGCCAGGCGGGCCTTCCCCTGCTTCGACGAGCCCCGCATGAAGGCCACCTTCTCGGTGACCGCGATCGTTCCCGAAGCGCTCGACGCCCTCTCCAACATGCCGATTGATCGCCGGACCCCCGAAGGGGCGGGGTTCGACCGGGTGGTCTTCCGCAAATCCCCCCGCATGTCGACCTATCTCCTTCATCTTTCGGTGGGACGCTGGGAGAGGGTCCAGACCCTCTCCGCCGGTGTCGAGATCTCCGTCCATACCCCCCCGGGCCGGGGAGCCGACGGACGGTTTGCCTTAGATGTCGCCGCCCGGCTTCTTCCCTGGTACAACGACTACTTCGGAATTCCCTACCCCCTTCCCAAGCTCGACCTGATCGCCATCCCCGATTTCGCGGCCGGCGCCATGGAGAACTGGGGGGCCATGACCTTCCGGGAAACGGCCCTTCTGGCCCCGCCGGTCGGAGCCTCCGCCCGGAACCTCCAGCGGGTGGCCATCGTGGTCGCCCACGAGATGGCCCACCAGTGGTTCGGAGACCTCGTCACCATGGCCTGGTGGGACGACCTCTGGCTCAACGAGGGCTTCGCCTCCTGGATGGAGGTGAAGGCGGTCGACGCCCTCTTCCCGGAATGGGGCATGTGGGAGCTCTTTCAGAGCGAGGATAGAAACGAGGCCCTCGAGATGGATGCCCTGGCCTCGACCCATCCCATCGAGGTCCCCGTCCGGGACCCGGGGGAGATCAACGAGATCTTCGATGCCATCAGCTACACCAAGGGGGGCTCGCTTCTCCGGATGCTCGAGGCCGCCCTGGGACCGGAGACCTTCCGGAGATCCCTCTCCGGCTATTTCAAGAAGTTCGCCTACGCCAACGCCACCACCGCCGACCTTTGGCGGAGCCTCTCCGACCCCGCCTTCGAGCCGGCGGGAGGGGTGGGGAAGGTCCTCTCGGTCTGGACCCAGACCCCGGGCTACCCCTGGCTTCGCGTCTCCCGGGAGCCGGGAGGGATCAAAATCACCCAGCAGCCCTTTCTGATCCGGAAAGAGGACCGGGTCAAAAGGGGAAAGGGGCCCGATGTTCCCGTCTGGCCGCTCATGCTTGGAATCTCGGAAGAGGGCGGGGAGGCGGCGAGGCATCTTCTGACCACCCGCGAGTCCCTGATTCCCCTTCGGAATCCCCGGTCCGCCTTTGTCAATGTCAATTCCGGACAGACGGGCTATCTCCGGGTCCTCTACGAAGGGGCTTGGCATGAGGGCCTTGTCACGGCGCTTGGGGAGAACCGGCTCGCCTCCCTTGACCGGCTGGCGATCGAGAACGATCTCTTTGCCTTCGTCCGCTCGGGGCTTGCCCCCATAGGCGACTATCTCTCGCTTCTCGAGGCCTTCCGGCAGGAATCCTCCTATGCCGTCTGGTCGGATATCGCCGGCAATCTCGTAACGATCGACGGGATCTGGGCGATGGAGGAGGGTTGGGCCGAGTTCCGGAAGTGGGGGGCGGCCCTGGTGCGCCCCGCCTTTGCGCGTCTGGGTTTTTCCCCCAAACCCCAGGAATCCCACCAGGAGCGGCTTCTCCGGGCCTCCCTTCTGGGGATCCTGGTCCGCTTCGAGGAGGAGGAGGCCCTGTCGGAGTGTCTGAGACTTTTCGCCGACTACCGGAAGGACCCGGCCTCCCTTCCCGCCGATCTCCGGTTTGGCGTCTTCCAGGGGGCGGTCACCCGGGGAGGAGTCTCCGCCTTCGATGAGGTCCTGGCCTTGGCCTCCCGCCAGAACGACCAGGAGGAGAAGAACAAGCTTCTCTACGCCCTGGCCCGGACCCCGGATCCGGCCCTCTTCGACCGGGCTTTGGGTCTGGTCCTCACCCCCCTCGTGCGGGTCCAGGACGCGGTCTCGGTGATCGGCTTTCTCTCGAAGAATCCCTCGGGACGAAACAAGACCTTCGACTTCGTGGCCGCCCACTGGGAGGAGCTCTACCGGCGCTACGAGTCGGGAGGATTCGCGTTGAACCGCCTCGTCCGGAGCCTGACCGACGAGTTCAAGACGGAGGAGGAGGAGAAGAGGGTGGCGGACTTCTTTGCCGCCCACCCCGCCCCGTCGGCCAAGCGGGCGATCGCCCAGGGGCTTGAGACGATCCGGTCGAACCGGGAGATCTATACGGAGCAGGGGGAGGGGTTCCGGAGGTTTTTCAGAAGCCGCCCTTAAGGTCCTGAGAGCCTCCCTGGTCTTTCCTCCGGTCTTTTGATCATCCGTGTCTTGCGGAACGCCTGAAAAACGCGCGAAAGAGGGGGGGACTACCAAATAATCTTTATTGGTTCAAGCGCTGAAAGCTTCTTGTCGGCGGAGACCAAGGGGGCTTGGTGAACGATTGCGGTGGACAAGATGAGCGGCTCTTGGGCTTATACGAAACCAAAAGAATTACTTCCTTTTAAGGAAAAGCGGATTCGTAAAGCTGTTCAGTAGGAACACCTGTTTCAGTAATCGGTCTTCTTATTCTTCCTATCTGAATATACCCCGAGGTGATCAGAACTTTTTGGGGATGAATTTGAGGTTAGCAAGGAGAGATGTGGTTGCCTGTGACAGTTGAAGAATTTTGAAGAAGAGTCCTCTTTTGGGCTAGGGCCTGATTGCAATGAAAATTGCTCGGCCCGTTGCGGGTTGCCGGAGACCATCAACTGTCTCCGGCAACCTGACAAATCCGACAATGTTAATCAACGGGTTATGCGGGTTATGCCCTGCCACCTTTTTCAGGAGGCTTTCTGCCGTTTAGAGTTTTGGATCCTCGTTTCGTTCCCGGCTCCCGATTTAATTTATCAGGGCAAAAATTGGCTGAGTACAGTTAGACCCTGACGAGCAAGTGGGTTGTGAGGAGTAATTTCCCAAGTTCAATGAAGGAGAAGTCACCCCATTTCCGATCCCAGACGAGGTGTAAGGACCCATCAAGATGTTCGTAAGACTCCCTGAGGAGGAAATTCCTGTTGCCAGAAGGTGGTTTGTGAGATCAACCACCGCGCCTGTTGAACCTGAAGGCATTGTAACGCTGTTTCCTTGGGTCAAGACGGGAGGATTCGAGGTCGTGTACAAGACGGGATAGATACTAGTGTTCCCCTCAATGAAAAACATTTTATCTGAATTGTCCGTTCCGTTATTGTTCGTATCACCAACAAGGTAGCACCCTCCTGAAACAGACAATGGGGCGCTTGGGGTACCGAGGACACCCGTACTTTTGGTGTAGGTCCAAGAAAGGACTCCTAAGCTTGTAGATGATGAACAGGAAGAATTATTAGAAGTAGAATTGATCAAGACCCCATTTGATGTATCGGAGGTAAAGTTGTTGCTTGAGCTGACAAACGGTCCGGAACTAGTGGAATTAATTGCAGTGATTGAATCAAAGGTAGATGAAAAATTTGCTGCAACTGAAATCGTCGAGCATTGAGCGGTTCCTTGGCATCCCCAACCCAATGAATTAACAAAATCTCCGGAGACAAAATTATAGGTGGTTCCATTAAAGGAAGTCGATAAAGTGGAAGGAGTGGAATTTATGACCCCCGCAGAATTGTAGGAATATAATTGCGGGGCTCCGCTGGATTGATTTGCAAACAGGAAATGGCCGATTGGATTGACCGTGATCCCGTTGTTGTCGGAAATACTTTGAAGGGAATTGTTAGTATAGGATATATTTCCACTTGTCGAGACGCTAAAGACACAGATGGTGATAGTATTTGAAGCTGGCTGGACATAGAGAAACAGGAGTCCGTAGGATTTATCATAACCGCCGGTAAGAATTTGTCCCGATGAACAGGGAGTTCCTGAAAAACTGGAGTAGGTCGCTGTGGGTGTTCCGGAGGCGATGGTGCCACTTGCCGTGTAGGGAAAGGTGGAAAGCTGATAGGATCCGCTACTGTTTTGAGACGCAAGAATGACAGAACCCACGATACCAGAAGAACTCCCGCCTCCGCTTCCACCTCCACAGGCGGAAAGAGCGCCGGCAAGGAGGAGGATCATCGCAGAAAGTAAAATAAAGGGTTTAAAGGTTCTTGTCTGGACGTTCCTTTTCAATGCTCTGACCCAAAAAAAATTCCCATTTTTTCCTGAAGACTCCATTTTGGACCTCCTCCCCTCAGGGAACAAAAATGTTCCCGAACAGAAAACTCCTGCATCTTCATGACGAAGGATCATTCATTCGGGAGATAAGTTTGCCGTTCCTTGGCCATTTATAAAATTCGTATCGCAATAAATGCCGATAAGAATGCTAACAAAATGATAAAAACTGTAAACTATACGTAAGTAGTAGTTTTTAAAACTTAAGTAGGAAAATTCTTATCGAATTCCTATCATTTTTATAAATCATAAAATAGTCATCATTTTTTTAAATCAGTTGTGATCCTTGATGAACACAGGAGGGCAGGGGATAGGGGCTTCGGGGGAGGTAAAGACAAAAAAGACGGGAGATGTCCCGTCTTTTGATCTTTTCATTACCTATAGTCTTGCCGGAAGGATTGAGGAGGAGGGGAAGGAGAAAGAGGGTTGCCTTGAAACGACCTGCCGGGGATAATCAGGACAGGGCAGGGGGCTGGCTCGCCTCAAGAGGTTCCGACCGGGACCGACCCTTCGCAGGCCCGGGGGTCTCAAGGGATCCCCGGCCCACGAAGGTTTCCTTTTGGGGCCATGAATTGAAGGAGTCCGGACTCAGGGTTTTCTGACGGGACCAGGAATCCCTCCTCTTCTCACCCCATGAAGACCGAGGGTCTCTGGTAGTGCTTCCGGGTATAATAGTCGACCATGGTCTCAAGAAGCCGGTCGGGATCCCCGTCCCTCAATACGGTGCTTCCGGTGGGCTTTGAGACGACCCGGACGATCTCGTCGACGATGGTGGTGATGCCGCCGCTTCCGTCGACCACCCCGATGAGCTTCCCCTCGTCGTAGGCGATCGAGAACTCTCCCAGGGTTCCGGAGTGGCCTCCCAGGATCACCACGAAGTCGCTCGAGCGGATGTTGATCACCTCCCGGCCCATGAGTCCCGATCCGGTGAAGATGATCATGTCGTAGAGATCATTGGGGGAGTGGTAGCGATGGAGGTGCTCCTCCTCGGAAAGGGCGGGAGAAATTCCCACCGAGAAGCCCCCCAATTCTTTAAATCCCGCGCAGGTCTCCCATGGCAGGCCCGGGCAGGCCCCGGTGATGAGTCCGAATTTTCGTTTGGCGATGGCCCGGCCGAGCTCGCGCCCCAGACGGACCTGCTCGGGGGAGAGCTGCCCCGAGGCCGATCCCATCACGCCCACCGTGAGAGTCCGGCCCGGGGCGTTCGCTGTATAGCGGTCGGGATCTTTGTCGAAGGTCTCCCGGCATTGAAGACTGTCGAAGTAATAGAGGTGGCCCCCGTAGATCCGGATGGCGGCGGCGGCATGGTGGTGGGTGATGACGGTCTTGCAGACAGGATCAACAGTCATGAAATCTCCTTGGGGGTCAACGGATCGGACGAATGGATTGAATCTGATCGATTTCTATGAGGGAGTCAAGCCGGGCGTGCGTCCGGAAGAGAAGGCGAAAGGGGGCCTCCGGTGAAAATCCTTCTCATCATGCTCCTCTCAGGACTCCTGGAAGTCGGGGGAGGCTACGGGGTCTGGCTCTGGATGAAGGGGAACGCCACCCTCTCCATGGGGGTCTTCGGCATGACCGGGCTCGCCCTCTACGGGGTGGTGGCCGCCTTTGAGCCCCTTCCCTTCGGCCGCGCCTACGCCGCCTACGGCGGGGTCTTTGTCCTCCTCTCCCTTCTCTTCGCGATGAAAATCGACGGATTCCATCCCGACCGCTGGGACGTTCTGGGGGCGGGTGTCATCGGTCTCGGTGTCCTGATCCTTCTCTTCGGGCCGGGACGGCCATGAAGAAGCCGACAGAAGAGGGGGAAATCCTCGTTCCGGTCCGGAGCGGACAGTTCGAGCTGGTTTCAAGCTACGCCCCCTGCGGGGACCAGGACCGGGCCATCGCGATCCTCTCCGAAGGGGTCAGGACGGGAAAGACCCGCCAGACCCTTCTCGGGGTGACGGGGTCGGGGAAGACCTTCACCATGGCCAACGTCATCGCCAATGCCGGAAAACCCACCCTGGTCCTGGCTCCCAACAAGACCCTGGCCGCCCAGCTCTACCGCGAGTTCCGGGAATTCTTCCCGAACAACCGGGTGGAGTATTTTGTCAGCTACTACGACTACTACCAGCCCGAGGCCTATCTTCCGGCCACCGACACCTACATAGAAAAGGATTCGGCGGTCAACGACCTGATCGACCGGATGCGCCACAGCGCCACGACGGCCCTCCTGGAGCGCCTCGACACCATCGTGGTGGCCTCCGTCTCGTGCATCTACGGCCTGGGGTCGCCTGAGTCCTACCTCAAGATGCACCTCTATCTCGAGCGGGGGATGGAGATCCGGAGAAACCGCCTTCTCGAGCGCCTGGTCGAGATCCAGTACCAGCGAAACGAGATCGACTTCCACCGGGGAACCTTCCGGGTGAAGGGCGACGTGGTCGACATCTTCCCGGCCTCCTTCGAGGACCGGGCC
>JAKAWK010000101.1 GCA_021827365.1 Nitrospirota bacterium | reverse complement strand
GCATATCGGGGCCTATACTGTCTCGATCAACGGACGGGATATCACTTTTCTTGACACTCCAGGCCATGAGGCCTTTACGGCGATGCGGGCCCGTGGCGCCAAGGCGACGGATGTCGTTGTTCTGGTCGTTGCGGCTGATGATGGGGTCATGCCCCAGACAATAGAGGCGATCAATCATGCCCGGGCCGCCGATGTTCCGATCGTTGTGGCTATAAATAAGATTGACAAGCCGGAAGCCAATCCGGACCGGGTCAAGCAGGCCCTCTCCGAATATGGACTTACCCCCGAAGAGTGGGGTGGAACCACGATTTTCTGTCCCGTGTCAGCCAAGAAGAGGATGGGTCTGGACCTTTTGCTCGAGATGATCCTTCTCCAGGCGGATGTTCTGGATCTCAAAGCCAATCCGAACCGGCGGGCCAGGGGTCTCGTGATCGAATCCCGGCTGGACAAGGGACGGGGGATTGTGGCTTCGGTTCTCGTCCAGAAAGGGACATTGAAGGTTGGAAACTTTCTAGTGCTTGGAGCCCAGGTCGGGCGTGTCCGGAGCCTTACGGATCCATTCGGACATCGTGTTACGGAGGTGACACCTTCTCATTCGGCCGAGGTCGTAGGTCTCGACGGGATGCCCCAACCCGGAGATGTCTTCATTGCGGTCGAGGATGAAAAGCTTGGTCGGCAGGTGGCCATGGCCCGCCAAGCCCGGCAACGCGCAGCCCAGCTTCTCCAGAACAAAAAGGTGACCCTTGAGGATCTTTATACCCAGATCGAGGAAGGGATCATCAAGGATCTGAACCTGATCCTGAAGGTCGATGTCCAGGGCTCGATCGAGCCCATACGTCAGGCTATTGGGAAGCTCGAGAACAAGAAGGTCCGGGTCCGTTTCATCCATGAGGGAGTCGGAGGAATCCGCGAAACCGACGTCCTGTTGGCCCAGGCCTCCAATGCGATTATTTTTGGCTTCAATGTGCGTCCGGAACCTAAGGCCCTGGCGCTGGCTGAACGCGAAAAGGTGGAAATGAAATTCTACTCGGTCATTTATGATGCCGTGGAGGATATCCGTAAGGCGATGGAGGGCATGCTGTCGCCCACGATTCGCGAAAGGTTCATCGGCCGAGCCGAAGTCCGTCAGGTTTATAACATTACCCGTGTTGGTACTGTCGCCGGATGTTATGTCTCGGAAGGAGTCATGCAGCGAACGGGAACTGTGGTCAAGCTCATCCGGGATGGGTCTGTCGTCTTCGAGGGCAAGATGGAAGCCCTGAAGCGCTTCAAGGATGATGTTCGCGAAGTGGCAGCGGGCTACGAATGCGGTATTTCCATTGAAAACTTTAGGGATATCAAGGTCGGAGACCTGATCGAGTGCTTCGTCCAGGAAAAGATCGCAGGAAAGCTTGAGCCGGTCTCTTCATGACGGGGACTCTTCCAAGCGTTCCCAGATTGATCATCTGATTCTGGTCCTTCATTTTCCTGCCATCCATTCCCTGAAGGAAAAGAGACAGATCTTGTCGGGCTTGCTTGCAAAAATCCGGGACCGATTTCCGGTTTCCGTAGCGGAAACGGGATACCAGGATCTCTGGCAGCGGGCATTGGTGGAGGTCGTCATGATATCCTCCGATCCACGCCTTTCTGATCGCATCTTTGAAAAGATCAGAGGACTGGTTATATCCTTTCCCGAAATCGTTCTTCTCGACTCGCATCGTGAGTCCCTGTGAAGCGGAATCCCGGCTTCCGAAGGGCTGACAGGGTCTCCGCAGAAATCCATGAAGTCCTGGCAATGGTTCTGTCCCGTTATTCCCGCGAACCTCTTTTGTCCAGGGCTACCATTACCCGGGTGACTCTTTCCGGGGATCTGCGCAATGCATTCGTTTATTATCGTCTTTATCCGGGAGAGGATCCTGCCCTTTGCCAGGAGGCCTTTGAACGCCACCGGGGAGGGCTCAGAAAAGAGCTGGCGAGCCGGATCAGGATCAAGTACATTCCCGCCCTGACTTTCCTCCTTGATGCTGGCGAAACTGACCTCGAGAGGATCGAACGATTACTGGCCAATCAGAATGCAGAGGATGACGAGGCGTGACCTTATTTGAAGAACCGGAGGGATCGATGGTCTCCGGAGTCCTGCTGGTAGACAAGCCTGTGGGTCCGACCTCCCATGATATTGTCCATGGGTTGCGGAAAAAGACTGGTATTGATCGGATCGGGCATGGAGGAACCCTCGACCCCATGGCCTCAGGGCTGTTGCCCCTTTTTCTGGGGGATGCGACGAAGATGTCAGGATTTGTTCAATCCCACGACAAATCCTACGAATTTGACATCACCCTCGGGATTTCGACGGATACCGACGACAGCCAGGGAGAGGTCCTTTCGAGGAAACCTCTTCCGGAAGGCCTTTCGGATGAAGGACTCCGGACCGTGTTATCAGGGTTTGTGGGGGAACATATGCAGGAACCGCCCATGTTTTCTGCTGTCAAGCAAAAGGGCGTTCCCCTATACAAGCTGGCCCGCAAGGGGATCACCGTCGAGCGAACCCCCCGGGCCGTCACGATATATTCTCTCGAGCTCATCGCCAAAAATGACGGGGTCATTTCCCTTCTGGTCCATTGCTCGAAGGGAACCTATGTCCGGGTTCTGGCGCGTCAGATCGGCGAGGCCCTGGGATGTGGAGGTCATGTAAGCCGGCTCCGCCGGATTTCCATCGGTTCTTTTTCCGTGAGGGAGGCAGTCGGCCTCGATGTCATCGAATCCTCATGGAGGGGGAATGATCTTGAGTCAGCACTGATTGGTCCCGAGAGGGTCTTTTGCGACCTTCCCTCCCTTGAGCTCCTCCCTCACGTCCCTCCGGCCTTGCAAAAGGGGACACTGATCCCCGGAGTCTGGATTTCCCGCCAGGAAGGATTGTTTCACGCGAAGGATACGATTAGAATAATGGGGAAAGGCGGGAAGATTCTGGGATTGGCCCAGGCTCTACTTGGTTCCGAGGAGACCGGTCAATTTCCGGGTGGGATTCCTGTATCAAGGATGGTCCTTGTTTTTCGGACGAAGATCTCTTCCGAGAGGGGTGCTTCATTCCTGTCGAAGGGATCTGTGGCGGTTTTTTAAACAATGAAAACGGTTAAAAGGGAGTTCAAGGCATGGCATTGAGCAAGGAAAAGAAACAGGAAGTCATCAATTCCTACAAGATTTCCAGCAACGATACCGGATCTGTCGAGGTTCAGGTGGCCATTTTGACCGAGAGGATCAACCAGCTGGGAGAACATTTCAAGAAGTTCCCCAAGGATGTCCATTCACGTCGCGGTCTTCTTCTTATGGTGAGCCGGAGGCGCCGTCATCTCAAGTATCTTCAGACAACAAATCCTGCCAAGTACCAGGAAATCATCGGACGACTGGGATTGCGACGCTAGCTCGAAAAACGGGTTTCAGAAGGGCGTTGAACCGACTTCATCGGAACTTCCGTAGGTGGGTAAAAGTCGTTTTTGCGGCCGGCTGAAACCCGTAAATTATTGATTCCATTTGTCCGGTAACCGGAAAGGAATATCCGAAGAATGAAACCAGAGATTGTAGAAGTAATCGTTGGCGGAAAATCCGTCAGGATCGAAACAGGCCGCATGGCACGACAGGCCGACGGAGCGGTTGTCCTGTGGATTGAGGGGACAGTGATCATCGCGACCGCCGTGGCCTCGAAAACCATCAAGCCAGGAACGGATTTTCTCCCTTTGACGGTGGATTATCAGGAACGTGCCTATGCGGCAGGGAAGATTCCTGGAGGATTTTTCAAGAGGGAAGGGAAGCCTTCCGAAAGGGAAATCCTGAACAGCCGCCTGGTAGATCGTCCTATTCGCCCCTTGTTCCCGGAAGGGTTTTATTACGATACCCAGGTGATCGCTTCGGTCGTTTCGGCGGACAGAAGCGGTGTGACCGACGTGATGGCCGTTGTCGCCGCATCGGCAGCCCTCACGATATCCGACATCCCCTTTCATGATCCTTTGGGAGCTGTCAGGGTCGGGTACATCGATGGAAATTTTGTCATCAATCCGGATCTGGAGGCTCAGGAAAAGTCCATCATCGATCTGGTTGTGGCCGGGACCGCCGACGCCATCATGATGGTCGAAGGAAAGGCCTCCGAGGTTTCGGAGGAGCTTTTCCTCGAGGCCATACGTACCGCCCACAATGCCTGCCAGCCTATCATTGCCGCTCAGGTCGAGCTTCAGAAAAAGGTCGGGAAGGCCAAGCGCCAACTTCCCCCCGTCCCGGTCCGCCCCGAACTGATGGACCGGATCCGTTCGGGAGCCAAGGATTCCCTGACCGAAATCCTTGTCATGTCCGACAAGAGGTCACGTGAAGACAGGACGACGGAAATTCGCAATGCCCTCTGCAAGGGACTCTTCCCGGAGGGGTTCAAGGATTCTCAGGAGGAAAAGGAATTTTCCACCGGATTCCATGATCTCGAACGGGAGCTCCTTCGCGCCATGGTCCTTGACCGGGGGATTCGGGCCGATGGACGAAAGACCACGGAAATCCGTCCGATCACCATCGAAGTGGGCATTCTTCCCCGAACCCATGGGTCGGCCCTCTTTACCCGCGGGGAGACACAGAGCCTTTCCGTCGCGACTCTGGGAACCTCTGATGACGAACAGAGAATCGACGCCCTGGAGGGGGAATCCACAAAACGCTTCATGCTGCACTACAATTTCCCTGCCTTTTCCGTGGGAGAAGTCAAGCCGATGCGGGGTCCCGGCCGAAGGGAAATAGGCCATGGAAACCTGGCGGAACGGGCTCTTCTTCCGGTTCTTCCCGCCAAGGAGGCCTTTCCCTATTCCATCCGGTTGGTTTCGGACATTCTCGAGTCCAACGGGTCGACCTCCATGGCAACGGTCTGCGGAGGAACCCTCGCCATGATGGATGCCGGCATCCCGATCAAGGCCCCTGTTGCAGGAATTGCCATGGGGCTGATCAAGGAAGGGGATCGCGTCGCCATCCTTTCAGATATCCTGGGCATCGAGGATCACCTGGGTGACATGGATTTCAAGGTAACCGGAACCGATGCCGGCGTCACTGCAGTCCAGATGGACATCAAGATCAAGGGGATCACCCTTGAGATCATGAAAAAGGCCCTTGATCAGGCCAGGGAAGGCCGTATCCATATCATGGGTAAAATGAAGGCCTCTCTGCCATCCGTGCGAGAAACCATGTCGCCTTATGCCCCCCGGATTCTGACCATTCAGGTAAAGCAGGATAAGATCCGGGAAGTGATCGGTCCCGGAGGGAAAATGATCAGGAGCATTACGGAAAAGACCGGAGTCAAGATCGATATCGAGGATTCAGGCCTCATTCGGGTTGCCTCGGCCGACGAGGAGGCTGCAAGAAAGGCCATCGAAATGATCAACCAGATTGTCGCCGAAGCGGAAGTCGGGAAGATCTACCTCGGGAAGGTAAAGACCGTAGCGGATTATGGGGCCTTTGTGGAGATCATGCCGGGAACGACGGGTTTGTGTCATGTCTCCCAGCTTGAACCGCGCCGGGTGGAAAAGGTCACCGACGTCGTCAACGAAGGAGACGAGATTCTGGTCAAGGTTCTCGAGGTGGACCGTCAGGGAAAGATACGCCTGTCCCGTAAGGAAGCGATTGCCGAAGAGGGGGATGCCAGGGAGCATCGAGCCGCTGCCAAGGCCTGATTGTTTCCGTTCGAGAAAATTTTCGCCGGTTTGGATTCAGGTCCGGTCTTCGAAAAGACTTCTTGTTTTTTGAAAGTTCCTTTGCCATAATGTCCGGGTCTGAATCCTAATAGGTAAGGATCGCCTTTTTACCCCCCTTCCGACTCTGTCTCCAGAGTTTTCGGGAAGGGGAATTCCTCTCCCGGGCCTGTCGGGAGAAGGTGTGACATTCAATAGGAGGAGATGCCGATGGATGTGAACAAGGGTGTTGCCGGTCTGGTGGTTGTTGCGATCATCATGGCCGTCGTCTGGGGTGGGCTTGCAGCGTATGTGGGCGTCAACCCGTTCTTCCTTCCAACCGGGGCCCACTAGGTTCCGACTGGTCGATTCGCCCACCGGTCTGACCGGTGATTTTTCTTTGCATTTATTCTATTCTTCTTTTGCAGGGGGTGCCGTCCACAAGCCGGCGCCCTTTCTGTAATGGATGTCCCTTCGGGGACCCTGTGGTCCCTTCCCTCTCTTTAAAATAAATGGATTGCTCCGTCCCGAATAACGATTTGTGATAGTCCCTCCCGGGTCTTGTCGTCTCTCCTTATCGCAGGGAGGCACAAAAATGCCGGATTATTATGGGGCGGAGTCTTCAGAAGAAAGAATCGACGTGCCCTATATCAAACAAATTCTAAGAAATGGTCTGACCGTATACTGTGATCCGATGGCGACATCCCGATCTGTCGCCATCGGAGTGTGGATCCGGGCAGGGTCGCGTTTTGAAACGGCGGATGAGGCCGGAATGACACATTTCCTTGAACACATGTGTTTCAAGGGAACATCCTCGCGTTCCGCCCAGCAGATTGCCAACGAGATGGATCATCTCGGAGGAGAGATGAATGCCTTCACCTCCCAGGAGATGACCTGCTTTTATGCCCATGTCCTTTCTGAAAATGCCGTCCATGCGGCTGAACTCCTGGGCGACCTGCTGACACAGTCTGTCTTTGATCCTCTGGAGCTTTCCCGGGAAAAGGGCGTGGTGATAGAGGAAATAGCCGAATCGCAGGACGATCCGGAGGACCTGGTCACCCAGCAGCTCTACGAGGTCCATTTCGGAAACCATCCCCTGGCCCTGCCCATTCTGGGAACTGATACGTCCGTCATGAAATTTGAGAGAGAGGATGTCCTTAACTATTTCCGCAAGAATTACCATCGGGATGGGATGTTCCTGACGATCTCGGGCCGATTCCAATGGCCATCGCTTCGGGAGGGTCTTGAAAAGGCCTTTGCCGACATCCCGCCGGGAAAAAATGGCTGGACCCCTCCGTCTTCCCAGAATTTCAAACCCGCCTTCCAGAGCCGGGAAACCCCAAGGGACCTGGAGCAGGTTCATGTGGCCCTCGGGATCTCCGGGTTGCCGGTCGCTCACAGGGACCAGACGGCTCTTCGCCTTCTGAATCTCCACCTGGGAGGGGGAATGAGCTCCCGCCTTTTCCAGGAGGTCAGAGAAAAGCGCGGCCTGGCCTATTCAATTTACTCCACAAGCCAGTCTTTCGTGGATGGAGGGATTGTCCGGATCGCTGCCTCCACCCGGCCTTCGAAAAAGCAGGAGCTCCTCTCCATCCTCGAAGAGGAGATTGCCCGGCTCAAGAAGGTTCCCCTGGCCAAAGACGAGCTTGTCCGGGCCAAAAACCAGCTCAAAAGTTCCCTCCTTATCGGCCTTGAATCGATTCTGACCCGGATGAACAAGATGGGGCGTGATATTTTTTACTGGGGAGAGGAACTCGAAACCGAGACCCTCGAACGATGGATTGACGAGGCCACCTCCGAAGACCTATTGAGGGTGGCCTCGAACCAGGACTGGACCTCCCGGCGCTCCCTCAGCGTTCTTGGGCCGGAAAGGGAATAGTCATGCCGCTTCCCGGTATGCCCGTTCGTCTGGGAGTCAATATCGATCATGTGGCCACTCTCAGGCAGGCTCGGGGAGAGTTCGATCCTGACCCCCTGGCGGCGGCTTATCTGGCGAGACTGGCGGGTGCCGACCAGATCGTCCTCCATGTCCGTGAGGATCGTCGCCATGCGAATGAAAATGATCTCAGGCGTCTCAGGGAGACCGCATCCCTTCCAGTCAACCTCGAAATGGCGCTCACCCAAGAGATGTCA
>JAKAWK010000100.1 GCA_021827365.1 Nitrospirota bacterium | reverse complement strand
AAGGGCGATGGCCATGGCGATCATGACGCGTTGCCGCATCCCTCCCGAAAGCTGGTGGGGGTAGGATTTGAAGACCCGTTCCGGATCGGGAAGGCCCGCCGAACGAAGGCGTTCGATCACCCTCTCCCTCACCTGGGAGTCGGGAAGGTCGGTATGGCTCTTGAAGAGCTCGCTTATCTGGGTCCCGATGGTCAAAACCGGATTGAGCGCGCTCTGGGGCTCCTGGAAGATCATGGAGATCCGTTGTCCCCGGATCATCCTGAGGGCGGCCGCGTCAAGTCTTAAAAGATCCTGCCCTTCGAAGAGGATCTCTCCCGAAGGAACAGTGGCCCCGGGCGGAAAAAGGCAGAGAAGGGAGAGCCCCGTCAGGGTCTTTCCGGATCCCGATTCCCCCACAAGGGCCACCGCCTCGCCCCGCCCGATGGCGAAGGAGACATCCGAAACCGGTCGGATCATCCCTTCCCGGGTCTCGATCAGGACCGAAAGATGACGGACCTCGAGGAGCGTCCTGTCGTCCCCTTCGGCCATCAGGTCTCCTCGTAGGTTGCGCGGTAGCCCTCCATCTCCCAGACGGAGACCTGGCAGAGCTTAAGGCCCTCCGCCTTTTCCCCGTCGAGGGAGGCGGCCAGTCCTCGATAGAAGAACAGGGCGATGTTTTCGGCGGTCGTGCTTTTGTCGCAAAAAAAAGGGTGGTCGTTCAGGTGGGTGTGGTCCACTTCGAGAAGAAGCGGATCAAGCCGCCGCTCGATCTCATGGAAGTCCACCGCCATGCCCAGCTGGTTCAGCCGATCTGTCGCAAAGACCGCCTCGATGGTCCAGTTGTGGCCATGGAGCCGGGCACAGAGTCCCGGATACCCGTCGATCCGGTGAGAAGCGGCAAATGTCCGCTTGACCGAAACCGAAAAACCCATGATTTCCGACCTTTCCTGATGAAACCAGCCTCTAGAGTTGTGAGCCCGGGAAGAAGGAACTCCCTTCAAGGAAAACGTATCCGATCATTATAGCAGAATAGAAGAAGACGATGGAGGGTGCGGAAGGACCAGGCAAAGCCCCGGCCCCGGTCGGGAAGGGAGGTCCGGCCTACCCGGGGAGCCGGTCCGGATCCAGGACACGTTCCGGCGTTCCCGCGACTGTATCCAGTAGCCTCTGGTAGAGTTCCAGAGCTTCAGAGACAAGGGGCTCGAGGGAGGAGCCATTCCTCTTCAGGGAAAGGCCGGCCACGAGGCTCGACAGGGTGCACCCCCCTCCGTGGATGCGACCGATGGCCTTCGGGGGGTGAGTGTAAAGGCGCTCTTCCAGCGGGGTCCAGAAAAGATCGACCTTCGGTCCTTTTCCCGCGAAATGCCCTCCCTTGAGAAGGATGGCCGGAGCCCCGTACTGTTCATGGATCCTTCGGGCCATGAGGGAGAGGTCCTCGGGGTACCGCTCCATGGACCAAACGGCAAGCTCCTGGGCCTCGGGAAGATTGGGGGTCACCAGGGAAACCCGGGAAAAAAGGATCCTGGCCAGCCCCCGGTATTCCTCGGGCCCTGTCATGGCACCACCCGCACCAAACCGGTAGACCGGATCGAGGACGGTCAGAACCCCGGCAGGAAGGGAGGCGATGAAGCCCTCGAGAACGCCGCAGAGGGAGAGGGGAAGAAGACCGATCTTGAGGGAAGCCGGCAGGGATTCTTCGGCCAGTGTCTCGATCATCGCGGAGAAAATCTTTTCCTCTACCGGCTCCACGCTCCGGACGCCGTCTGTATTCTGGACGGTCAGGCAGGTCGGAACACCCTTGCCACGCAATCCCAGGCTCTGGAAGACCCGGAGGTCCTGGAAAAGACCGGCTCCGCCAGAGGGGTCGATTCCCGCAAATGACCAGGGATCTCCCGTCAATGTTTTCCCCCGCCTAAGGTGACCGCCCCGGAAAGAAGGCCGGGAAGAAGCATCGGATTGACATGGGCCCCGTGGAGGACAGCCCCGTAATGGAGGACCGGTCCGGTCACGCGACCTGTATGTCCGACATGGCCGACCACCTGGCCCCGGCGGACCCGCTCCCCCGGACGGACCCTGATGTCCGACATGTGAAGATATTCCGTGAGAAGTCCTCCTCCATGGTCCAAAATCACCATGTTCCCGTCATAGTAAAAAGAACCGGTCAGCCTCACCACACCGTCATTGGCCGCCCGTACCGGCGTTCCCTGGGGAACGTCGATGTCCTCTCCGGAATGGCGGGCCATCGGATGTCCGTTCAGGAACCGATAGGCCCCAAAATCGTGGGTCACCTTTCCTTCAAGAGGAGCCATGAAGGGCCGATGAAAGCGCAGCGGTGCGTCAGGAGGAGAGAGGGCCAGGGCGATCGTCCGGCGTTCCCGTCTGAGGCGGGCAAGGAGCGAGGCCGGGGGGGTTACGAAGGAGCGGGCCACGGTGAGCCGGGAGACCTGAAAGGAGCGGGGCGTCACCCGAAGAAGGTGTTGCTCGATTTTTCCGTCGGAGCGGTCAAGATCCAGGCGAAGCCGGCCCGGGGAACGGGAAAAGTCGACTCCCAGCAGGGCCGCCATGAAACGGTGGGGCTCTCCGGATCTCCCTTCCTCCTTCCAGGGAAAAAGAGAAATCCGACGGCCATCGAAGGAGAGTGCCCGGACAGGGGCCTTCTCCGGAAGAAGCAGGAGAAGAAGCCCTCCCTGGGGAAGGGAAAGGCCTCCTTCCCCCTCCCCTGCCGAAGCCCCCGACGCCGCCCGAAGAGGGAGAAGAAGCAGGACAGAGACGAGAAAAAGGCGCGGAAAGACCCGTATTCTCCTACCCACGGATCCACGCCCTTCTCAGGGTGAAGGCGGCAGCCACCGGGTCGGGAGTATAGGAGAGGGCCCCCATGACCGCCATTCCGAAGGCACCGGTCTCCCGGATCCGGGGCGCCTCCTCCACCCCGATGCCGCCAATGGCCCATACAGGCACCGGAACACTCCGGATGATCTCCCGAAGGGTGGCGAGACCCACCGGTGGTCCGAAGGGGCGCTTGGAGGGCGTGTCGAAGACCGGCCCGGCGATCAGGTAGTCGGCCCCCTCCTCCGTGGCCTTTAACGCCTGGTCCAGGGAGTGAACCGAAACTCCGACCAGGAAGGGAGTGGGAGCATATTCCCGAATTCTTGCAATCGGGGGATGTGCGGAAGGAAGGTGAAGACCCGTGGCCCGTCCCCCCAGGGCGAAATCCATCCTCCGGTTCACGAGCCAGGGAAGGCCGGCCGGAACATTTTCCCGGAAAAGACGGACGAGTTCTGAGAACTCCCAACCTGAGGCCGTCTTTCTCCGGAGCTGGACGGAGGTGATCCCCCCCCGCATTCCCTCAATCGCTCGAAGAACCAGGTCCTTCAGGGGAAATTCCTCGGGTGTCACATAGAGGAGCGGGCCCAGGATCTCCGCAGGGCGGGATCCCGACATCAGGAGCCCAGCATTCCCGACAGGGGACTCGACGCACTGGCGTAGAGTCTCCGTGGCATCCTTCCCGCCCGGAAGGAGTCTCTCCCGGCCTGGATGGCGTTTTTCATGGCCCGGGCCATGAGCACCGGGTCCTTGGCCTCGGCCACCGCCGTATTCATGAGAACGCCGTCCACCCCCATCTCCATGGCGATCGCGGCATCGGAGGCGCATCCCACCCCTGCATCCACGATGACTGGAAGCGGGACCGTCTCCTGGATGATCCGGATATTATAGGGGTTTCTGATACCGAGACCCGATCCGATCGGTGCGGCCAGCGGCATGACGGCGGCGCATCCCACATCGGCCAGTTTTTTGGCGATGATCGGGTCGTCGTTGGTATAGGGGAAGACGATCGATCCTTCCCGGACCAGAATCCTTGCCGCCTCCACAAGACCGACCACATCCGGAAAGAGAGTCTTCGGGTCGCCGATCACCTCGAGCTTGACCAGGGGAGAAATCCCCGCCTCCCGGGCCAGACGCGCATAGCGGAGGGCCTCATCCACCGTATAGCATCCGGCGGTGTTGGGAAGGATCCGGAACTCCGATGTCGGAAGGAAGTCAAGGAGGTTCGGCTCGTCCTTCTTGAGGATGTTGACACGACGGACCGCGACCGTCACCACGTCCGCCCCGGACTCGAGAATGACCTTCCGTGTCTCTTCGAAGGAGCGGTACTTGCCGGTTCCGATCCACAACCGGGAACGAAAGGTGATTCCGGCGATGGTCAGGGGGTCGTCGGAGAGGGTGGGATTTTCTTTTTCTGTCATGGAGACTGAAGTCATGGAACCCCCTCTTGAGGAAATATTAAAGGCCTTTTTTCTATTTTAAGACGGATGGGACGGGGGGGCAACCGGGAAGACGCAATGAGCGCTCCGGTCACCCGGCATTCGAAAAGGTGCCCGAGGAGGAACGATGGTCCTTGATCATCGTCTTCATCAGGGCGAGGTCCCGCCTCATGCGCAAGAAATCGGCCGTCCCCTTCCCCATCACCAAAAATGAGATCCCGAAGGCTCCGATCCCGATGCTGACATAAAGATCACTGGGATTCCGGCTGAAAAATCGGAACATCGCAAGTCCCACGACAATCAGGTTGAGACCGGCCGTGATGTGAAGGAGGAAGTTTCGCTCGATGGCCAGAACGAACTGGTCGAAGGCGATCTGGTCGGAGAAGCTCAGGGGACCCGTGATAGAGAATCGGGGGGATTCCTGGAATGATTTCTGGCTTTTTTTCATGCGTCTCCCCCCTTTTCTGATCCTCCGAACGGAATGGGTGTTCTCCCTGACCTGATTCTTGAGAATTTTCATCCATCTTTCAAGAGTCACTTCTGACAGATCTTGACCGTTTTTCGCGGAAATCCCCTCTTATCCTCCGAATTATTATTCGGGAAATCAGGAGTTGACAAAGAGGGACCCTTAATAGAAAATGAGAATCATATTCATTATCAAATTTAGACAGTTCCATCTTGACTTTCCATGGACGGACTTTTACGATATCTCATATCATATGGTACTAGGTATCATATAGGAAAAGCTTTTGCCAGGACTATATAAGGAGCCGTCTTGCCCTTTTACTCCCGGGGATTGTCCCACCCGATGCGCCTTCTCCTGATCATGCTCCTTTTCCCGGTCATTTTCGGGGGACTTTCCTTCCCCTCCGTCCAGGCCGCCGAATCCGCGGAGGGTCCCCAGGATGTCAACGGAGACCTCATTCCCGATCTTTCCGAGATGGCCCCCCATTATCTCTCCTGGGGTCCCAACACCAGCGGCCCCATGTTCACGGGAACAGCCGAGGTCGAACCGGTCGGATCCTTCTTCTACGAGCCCTACTGGTTCGACTACCTGCAACCGGGAATCGGGTTTTCCTCTCTCTATATGCCGCAGAGGATTTCGATCGGGCTGATCAAGAACTGGGAGTTCGATTTTCTTGTTCCCTTCGTCGCCAATCAGGGAGTCTATCCGACGACCCCGGCCGGAATGACGGTCAACGCCTTCGGAATGGGGGACTCGATCGTCTGGATCAAGCAACAGCTTACGAATGACGCTGATCCGTATCACTTCTGGGCCAGACCGACCCTGACATTGGAGTACCAGTTCACCCTCCCGACCGGCCATTTCCTCAACCTGAATCCCCAGATGTACACCGTCGACCAGACGGGTGACGGGACCTTCAACGAAGGGCTCTACCTGATCATGCGCAAGCACTTCAAGCCCTTCATGCTCTATCTGCAGCTGGGCGACATCATCGAGAACCCGACCCAGGTCGGAGCGGGCTTCACCTTCAACAACGGACTTGTGACCACCCCCCAGGCCCAGTCCGTCGTCAACGGAAATCTTCTCTGGTTTTCAGGGGCCTTCGAACATGTCCTAAACGACAAATGGGGAGCGGGCTATGTCCTTGAGTTCTTTGGAGAGAGCCAGACGGGTCAGAACCTTCTCTTTGGACCCGCGAATGCCCCGGCCTGGAGCTTTCTCTGGGTCGATCCCGGAATCGAGGTGACCTGGCCCGACACCGAACACGTCTCGGTAACCTGGGGCCTTGCCATGGGCTTTCCGGTCTACCAGTCCAACTACCCGGCCACCTACACCCCGATGGGAACGATTACCGTCTACTACAACGGACCCTTCGGCTACCGGGGAGAATAGTGTCCCGCGTCCAAAAGGAGAACCGATGAGAAATCACAGCCTGTCCGGAAAGATCCGGGCGCTTCTGGCGGGAGGGTTCCTTGGCCTTCTCTCCCTCTCGGCCTGCGCGACATTCGACAATCCCTCCGACGAACGCATGTCCCTTGTCCACAGGAGCCGGATTCTTCTGGAGACAGGAAAGCTTTTGGCAGCCGAAAGGCTCACGGAAGGGATCATCGCCCGCTTCGGCCCCTCCCCCTTTCTCCTAAACCAGATGGCCGTGATCAGGGAGCGGGAGGGAGAGCCGGCCATGGCGCAGAGGGTTCTGACCCACGCCCGCCATCTCTATCCCGGCGTCTCGGTCCTGACCCTAAACCTCGCTGCCATGGAGCTCGCCAGCCGCAATCCGGACCTGGCACGGGAGACCCTCAAACCCCTTCTGGATCAGAAATCCTGGCCCAACGGCTTCCGTACCCTCATGGGACGGATCGACCTCGAGACCGGGAACCTTCCGGAGGCCCACCTCTTCCTGCATGAAGCCCTCTCCCGCCATCCCGACAATCCGCTCATTCTGGCCAACATGGGTCTTCTCCACAGCCGACTGGGCCTTCGGAAAAAGGCCCGGGAGGACTTTCGCCGGGCCATGGAAAGGTCCGGGAACTCCCGGCTCCGGTCCCGGATCATGGGCCTCATCGCAGCCAACAAATAATTCCCGACCTTCCGAAAAGGCCATGCAGGCCTCTTCGGAAGGTCGGCAGGCCCATTTCTTTCCTTCCCCGACCCTCTGGTCTATAATGCGCAAAGACAGATCCCCCGGTTCATCCTTTCGATCTTTTTCCAAGCCAGAAGGAGCCCTCGATGAGTTCCTCCCCCAAGCCGTCCCTTTTCGTTCCCGATCCGGAGACCATCCACAAAAGCCGGGTCCCGGACTATGAGAGCCTCTATTCCTCCTCCATTGCCGACCCGGAAACTTTCTGGGGAAATCTTGCAAATGAGCTCCATTTTACCAGGGCCCCGAAAAAGATCCTGGACTGGAATGCCGAAACCTTCCAGGGACGCTGGCTTGTCGGCGCGGAAGGCAACATCTGCGACAATGCCCTCGACCGGCATGTCCGCGAGGGGTTTTCAAACAAGGTCGCGCTGATCTGGGCCGGAGACGGGGGAGAGGAGGAGATCTATACTTACGGTCGCCTTCTTGACCAGACCATCCGTTTTTCCCATGTCCTGAAAGGCCTCGGGGTGGGCAAGGGCGACCGGGTCACGATCTTTCTCCCCCCGACCCCGGCCCAGGTGATCGCCATGCTGGCCTGCGCCCGTCTCGGAGCCATCCATTCGGTGGTCTTCTCAGGCTTTTCAGCCACCGCCCTCAAAAGCCGCCTCGAGGATTTCGAACCCAAGGTTCTCGTGACCGCCGATTGCGGCTTCCGGCGCGGAAAGCGCATTCCCCTTCTCGACACGGCACGGAGCGCCAGAAAAGGGCTCTCTTCGATCACGGCAACCCTTGTCGTCCCGAGGGAGGAGACCTCCCTCTCCCTCGAATCCGGAGAACACGCCCTTCCGGATCTCCTGAAGGAGGTCCGCCATGCCGGGCTCCTTCCTCCCGTTTCCGTCTCCTGCGACGATCCTCTCTTCGTCCTCTACACCTCGGGGACCACGGGAAAACCCAAGGGCGTGGTCCACGTCCAGCTTGGCTACATGCTGGGAACCTACGCCACCACCCGCCTCATCTTCGACATCCGGGACTCGGACGTCTACTTCTGCGTGGCCGATCCGGGCTGGATCACCGGCCACTCCTACATCGTCT
>JAKAWK010000099.1 GCA_021827365.1 Nitrospirota bacterium | reverse complement strand
CGCGGCATATCTTAAGATCGCGGGAAACATCGCATCCCGCATCAGTATCCTGAACTCCGAGTTCCAGCCAATCACACTCGGAAATCTGGCCTGACCCAAAAGAGAGGAGGGGTTTTCCCTCCTCTTCTCCATGACCAATGACCGACATGACCTGAATTCTTCCAGGGAGACGCCTCATGGACCCACTCAAGGTGCAACGACTGGCCGTTTTCGACGAACGGCAC
The DNA here is from genome assembly GCA_021827365.1 of Nitrospirota bacterium. GTDB lineage: Bacteria > Nitrospirota > Leptospirillia > Leptospirillales > Leptospirillaceae > UBA4572. The sequence continues at coordinate 7,667 of JAKAWK010000099.1, read as the reverse complement.
CAGGAATATCGCCTGGCCCGCCACCGTGCGGAACTGGCCTACCGGAAGACCCTGGGGGGAGGTGAGACCCCAGCCGGCGCGGGATCTCCGGAAGACTGGAAGGGATGGGAAGAAGCCCTCTCCCACGAACTCGAAGCCTTCCTGGATCTCAAGGAGGCGTGGGAGGCCCTCTGTCGAAATGAACCCTGGACCGCGCCCTGAGGGGAATGAAAACCTTCCGGATCGCCCTTCTTCTGGCCTATGACGGCCGATCCCTGTCGGGATGGCAAATCCAGCCCCGGGACGTGACGGTCCAGGGGCTCCTCGAAGAGGTCCTGACCTCCCTTGCCGGAACTCCGGTCAGGGTCACGGGGGCAGGGAGGACGGATGCGGGGGTCTCCGCCTGGGGCCAGGTGGCCCATGCCGACCTTCCCGGAAGCTTTCCGGTCCCGCTTGATCGTCTCCCACGGGTTCTGAACACCCGCCTTCCCCCGGAGATCCGCCTTCTCAAGTCACTCCGGGTCCCCGGAACCTTCCACGCACGCCACAGCGCCACGGGGAAAATCTACAAATACACCTTTCGCCTTCTTCCCGAGGGACTGGTCAGCCACCCTCTGGCCGACCCCTTTTCATCACCGATCAGGGTCGGATTCGACCTGACAAAGGTCAGGGAGGCCTCGAAGGCCTTCATCGGTCAGCATGATTTCCGGCATTTCTCGGTAGCCTCCTCCCTTCCGGAGGACCCCGTCCGAAGAGTTACGGGAATTTTCTGGGAGACCCTTCCGGCAGGACTGGCCCTATGGATCTCCGGACCGGGATTTCTTCACCGAATGGTCCGCATGGTCGGCGGGTTTCTGAAGGAGGTGGGAGAGGGAAGGAGAAGCGGCTCCGAGATCCCTTCCCTTCTCCATCGCGGAGCCCCTCCCCCCTTTCGTCCAGTTTCCCCCCTTCCTCCGGAAGGACTAGCCCTTGTCCGGGTCCTTTATGGAGTCAAGGACCCGTTCGACCCGAGGCATCAAAACTGGTATCCTTCATCCATCCCCGACGAACCCCCTCCCGAAAGGCCCAGATGACCGCTGAACCGGAATCCTCTTTTGTCCGACTCGGAAAAGATCCCTCCCCCGTGGTCCTGGGAGGCGGATCCTGGGGCACGGCCCTGGCCGCCCATCTTGCAGCTGCAGGCTGGACGACGACCCTCTGGGTCCGGGATCCCATTCTGGCCCAGGACATCTGCCGGACAGGGGAAAACCGGGTCTATATGCCGGGCATTCCCCTGCCGGAGACCCTTTCAGTCACTCCGGACCTTCCGGCCGCCCTCGAACGCTCCTCCCTTCTCGTCCTGGCCGTTCCCTGCCAGTCCTGCCGGGAGGTCCTTTCGACAGTGCGGGCCCATCTTGCGGCTCCGGTTCCGATCATCGGGTCCACCAAGGGGATCGAACAGGGAAACCTGTCCCTCGTCTCGGAGATCGTCGCCGAAGCCTACTCTCCCGACCGAGGCGCCTATGCCATTCTTTCGGGACCCTCCTTTGCGAGGGAGGTCCTTAAGAAAACACCGACCGCGGTGGTCGCCGCCTCGACCGATCCCCTTCTTGCCCGTGAGGTCCAGCATCTTTTCAATACCCGGTGGTTCAAGGTCTACACCAGGCGGGATGTCCGGGGGATCGAAGTGGCCGGAGCCCTGAAAAATGTCCTGGCCATCGCCACGGGAATCTCCGACGGGATGGGCCTGGGCGACAATGCCCGCGCCGCCCTCATTACCCGGGGGCTGGCCGAGATGACCCGGCTCGGACTTCGCATGGGGGCCGACCCCATGACATTTTCAGGCCTGGCCGGAATCGGGGATCTTCTCCTGACTGCGATGGGTGACAAAAGCCGTAACCGGACGGTCGGGCTCCGGCTCGGCCAGGGAGGAGAACTCCGGACCATCCTGACCGAGCTTGGTCAGGTGGCCGAAGGGGTCACGACCACGGAATCGGCCTATGAGCTCTCGCTCCGCTTCGGTGTCGAGCTTCCCATCACCCGGGCCGTCTACCGGATCCTCTATGAAAAGGCCGACCTGAAGGAGACTCTGGCCGAGCTGATGAGCCGCCCCCTTCGCTCGGAGGAAGAAATTTCCTGAAGAGGCCGGGGCCCGGTATTATGCACCTTCTCTGACACATTCGACCGAAAGGATCACGCATGGCGCAGGTTTCCCCCCAATCCATCGACGCTCCCGATTCCCAATCCGTCCGCATCCTCTGGAGGGATGGCCACGAATCCCTTTATCTGAACCGTTTTCTTCGCCTTGCCTGCCCCTGCGCCGCCTGCGTCAATGAATGGACGGGGGAACGGACCGTCAGGGAGGCGGATATCCCCGCCGATGTCCGTCCTCTCTCCTGGCACCTCGTCGGAAACTATGCCCTCTCCATCGGCTTCTCCGATGGTCACGACACAGGCATCTATTCCTTCGAACTTCTCCGGAAACTCTGCCCCTGTCCGGCCTGCCATCCCTCGGCCCACTGATCCGGCACCCTTTCCTTATGGTAGGATAAGGGCACAGCAATCGTCCTGGAACATTCATCTCATCGCGGGAGGCTCTTCTTGGGAAAGGAAGCACTTCTTATTCTGGTCAGGCATGGGGAAAGCGTCTGGAACAAGGAAAACCGCTTTACAGGATGGGTGGACGTCGACCTCACTCCACGGGGGGAGGAGGAGGCCAGGATCGCCGGGCGGCAAATTACGGGCTACCCCGTCTCCCGCGCCTTCACCTCGAACCTTCTTCGCGCCCAGAAAACCCTCTCCCTCATCCTCGAAACCTCCGGCCACAGGGGAGTCCCCGTGGAGAAGTCGGAAGCGCTGAATGAACGGCATTACGGAGACCTTCAGGGTCTGAACAAGGATGAAACGGCGAAAAAATATGGGGCGGAACAGGTTCATATATGGCGCCGGAGCTATGATGTGGCCCCCCCCGGAGGCGAAAGCCTCAAGATGACAAAAGACCGGGTCCTTCCCTATTTCCATTCGGCCATCCTTCCGGCCTTGCTGCGGGGAGAAAACTGCCTTGTGGTGGCCCATGGAAATTCCCTTCGCGCCATGGTCATGGAACTCGACCGGATGACCAGGGAGCAGATTCTGGAGCTCAACATTCCCACCGCCACCCCGATCCTCTACCGTCTGGGCCTCGTGGCCCCGGATGCGGGAACCGTTCCCGGCCTGCCCGGAATTACGGTTCTGGAAAAAAAGGTCCTTGATGGACCATCCCCCTGCTGACGACCGGGAGGATGCCCGGCACAGGCGGCTCAAGATCCTGATTCTCATCGTCAAGGCGGGATTCGGGATCCTTCTTTTTTATTCCGTCTGGTCCTATCTCCATTCTCCGACCTGAATTTCCCGAAATGAAAAAGGCCAGGGTCAAGACCCTGGCCTTTTTTTCCTTTATTCCTTCAGAACCTTACGAATCAGTGGCCGATAAAAAGGGCTCCGCCATGGGAGGAGGCTCCCATGAAAAAGAGCATGGGAATGGAAAGCATCACGTTGACCCGGCTGGCCAGGAAGGCTATCCGACCGGCCTTGGCCTTTGCCGCCGCTTCCGCAGGGACAAGCCCGATGACTTTCTTCTGGTTCGGCCAGATCAGGCCCCAGACATTGAAAAGCATGATCGTTCCGAGCCAAGCCCCCATGCCGATGACCGCCGCACTCCCCTGAAGGGTATAGGCCTGAATGAGAATATGCCGCTGACCAAGAATGGAAAGTCCGAAGAGAACGGTAAGAAGAGCCGCCCACCGGAAAAAAAACAGCGCACGGGGAACCAGATTCTTGAAGGCGTCGGCCTTGGCCTCGGGTGAGGCGGCTTTCAGGAAGGCGCCCTGGACAAAGTTGAAATAATAAAGGAGGCCGATCCACATGATACCGGCCAGAAAATGAAACCAACGGACAATCAGTTCGGGTGCCTGGGATTCCATTTTGTGTAACTCCTCATTTTTTAGGGGAAAGGTAATCGGTTAATGGTTGACGAGACCCTTGACAACAAAGAAAAGAATACCTGTCAGCACAAATCCAGAGATGACCGTTCCCCACAGGGAATCGAGCGGATTCTTCATTTCTCCTCCATTTGAATCAATGATTCGGTTAATGTCGCAGAATTATCTGGTGAATCCTCAACGACAATGTGGGACCACGCAAACCAGCATCCTTCAAGGATAGTGGTATTCAAACTCTCTTGTCAATTTACACGAATGTCCGGAAATGCTACCCTTCGGGGGATTGGATCCCCTTCCCTCCGCCGGAGTGGCGAAACAGGCAGACGCAAGGGACTTAAAATCCCTCGACCGAAAGGTCATACCGGTTCGATCCCGGTCTCCGGCACCAATGCTTTTCCTGACAATCCTCGGAAATTCGATCTTTTTTTTACATACCCCTTCGTCACAATTGCGCTTAAGACGTCACCCTTCCCGCTTTAGCTTGCGAATCCTTTAAAAGACTGAAAGAATTTTCCCGGGCAAACACTATCCGAGTCGGGGTATGATCCGCCGGAAAATGCAGAATCTCAAAAAACGGTGACTTTCAGGGAGAGGTTCATGACAGGAAAGAGACATTCTTATAGGACCAGGCCCCTTCTGATCCTCCTCTTCGTCTCTTGCTTCGCCGGACTCCTTCTGGGAGATCCCGGCCCGTCTCTTGGAACATCCCCTTCTCCTTCCTGGCCTCTCTGGGATCACTTCCGGCACCATTTTCTTCAAAGCGACGGGCGGGTCATCGACCGGACAGACCAGGACAGGTCGACCTCGGAAGGGGAGGCCTATACACTCTTTTTCTCCCTCGTCTCCGGAGACCGGGAGACATTCCGGAAGGTTCTCGAATGGACCAGGAACAACCTGGCGGGAGGTGACCTCGACCGCCACTTGCCGGCCTGGATCTGGGGCAAGCGCCCGGACGGCAGCTGGGGAATCCTGGATGCGAATCCGGCCTCCGACGCCGATTGCTGGATGGCCTATACCCTGATCGAAGCCGGCCGGATCTGGAAAAACCCGGATTATGAGAACCAGGGACGCCATCTTCTGTCGATGATCGAAAAAAACGAAACGGCCTTTCTACCGGGCTATGGCTGGGCCCTTCTCCCGGGGCCCTGGGGATTCCGGCTTCCGGACGGAACCGTCCGCCTGAACCCAAGCTATCTCCCCCCGGAAATCCTGCTTGCCTTTGACGCGGTTTCGCCCCGATCCCCATGGAGACAGATTCTCGAGACCACATTGTCCCATATGGGTTCCATAGCCCCGCACGGGTTCGTTCCGGACTGGATTGCCGTCACAAAGAAGGGACAGGTCCGCCCTGATCCCGTTACAGGCCCCCTGGGAAGCTACGATGCCATCCGTTTCTACCTCTGGGCCTCCCTCCTTCCCTCCCGAAGCTCCCTCAGAAAAAGGCTTCTGTCCCATTTGTCGGGAATGGTCCGCCATCTCGACCGGCATCACAGCCCTCCGCTCTATGCGAACACCCTTGCCGGATGGACGGCGGGAAAGGGTCCTCCGGGTTTTTTGGCCGCCATCCTTCCACTACTCCGGACAAGAGGAGAGGAAAGACACCTCAAATCCCTCCTCCACGCCCTCGCAATGATGCGTCACAAGGGACTTTACGGAACTCCCCCCGACTACTATGACCAGGTCCTGGCACTCTTCGGAACAGGTTTTCTCGAGGGTCGTTTTGCCTTTAACGCAAAAGGGAACCTTCTCCTTCCAACCCGACCCCAACCCTGACACCCGGATTTTTTCTTTTCTCCTGTCAAACCTTCTGACAGGCTGAACCTCCAGTGTCAGCCTTCTTGACAGATTCTTGACTCTTTCTCCCAAAAAAACGGGGAGAAAAGACATCTTCCGGGGCCAGTCACCATAGCACGAAATTTGCATAAAAGTTTTGATAATCATCCATGCCAGACAACGGACTGTCGGCCGGAGAGGCCTGAGACAAGAGGGATTTGACCTCGGGAGACCGTTCTTTCGATTCGAACCGGCGTACCCGTCCGTTGGGTTATCCAATACCGGCTCCACGGGGGCAGGCCTGCAGGAACTCTGGTGGAGACACATGGCACAGCCCCTGCCCCCTCCAAAAACGAAGGTGACGCCTTGGCACGAAGTAGTCCGGGAGCTCTCTTTCCTGTCCAGGTAGCCCTTCTCCTGGCCTTGATCCTCCCGCTCCTCTTTCTCATGACGATTCCGGCCCATGACTGGAGCACCCAACTCTGGCTGGGGGCAGCCGTGTTCCTGATGGCGCTCATCCTTCGCGCCGCCTTCCCGGGGCGGAAATGGATGCTCATCACCCTGATCTCCCTCTCCATCTTTCTTACCGGACGCTATGGGTGGTGGCGGGCCACCCAGACCCTGGGCATCGGGGATCCCCGGATCCAGGGATATGAATATCCCTTCATCTTTCTTCTTTTCGGGGCCGAGCTATTCTCCTGGATTGTCACGGTCCTAGGATATTTTCAGTCCATTTCTCCCCTCCGGCGAAAGGCCGAACCGCTCACAAAAGACCCCTCACTCTGGCCTGAGGTGGATGTTTTCATCACGACCTACAACGAACCCCTTTCCATCGTTCGTCCCACCGTTCTCGGGGCCCTCAACATGGATTGGCCCCCGGACAAGCTGACCGTCTATCTCCTCGACGACGGGAATCGGCCGGCCTTCAGGGAGTTTGCAGAGGCGGCAGGAGTGCGGTATCTGGCCAGACCCGAGCATCGGCATGCCAAGGCGGGGAACTTAAACTATGCCCTTCCCCGCTCCTCGGGAAAATATATCGCCATGTTCGACTGCGACCACATTCCCACGCGATCCTTCCTTCAGGCGACGATCGGCATTCTCGAAAACAATCCCGGGCACTCCTTTGTCCAGACTCCCCATCATTTTTACTCCCCCGACCCCTATGAAAGGAACCTGGACGTCTTTCACGAGATCCCCAACGAAGGCGCTCTGTTTTACGGTGTCGTCCAGGATGGAAATGATTTCTGGGACGCAACGACCTTCTGCGGATCCTGTGCCGTCCTCAGAAGGTCCGCCCTCGAAGGAATCGGCGGCATGGCTGTGGACACGGTCACAGAAGACGCCCACACTTCGCTCCTGCTCCACAAAAAAGGGTGGAAGTCGGCCTACCTGAATCTTCCCCAGGCGGCCGGCCTGGCCACCACCACCCTTTCCGCCCACATTCGCCAGAGGGTCCGGTGGGCCCGGGGCATGATCCAGATTTTCCGGATCGACAATCCTCTTTTCGCCCCCGGTCTGGGACTCTTCCAGAGGCTGTGTTACCTGAACGGGATGATGCATTTCCTCTTTTCACTTCCCCGGATGATCTTTCTCCTGGCTCCCTTGGCTTACCTCTACTTCGGAATCAAGATTTTCGATGCCGACGCCTATTCGATCGCGGCCTATGCCTTTCCCGTCCTGGCCATGGCCCTTCTGACCAACTCCACCCTCCAGGGAAACCATCGCCATTCCTTCTGGAACGAAGTCTATGAAACGACCCTCGCCCCCTACATCTTCCTCCCGACCCTCCTGGCCCTCATCAACCCCAAGGCGGGCTCTTTCAACGTCACATCAAAGGAAGGGGTCGTAAGAGAAGAATTCTTCGATCACAAAATTGCCCGTCCATTCGTCATCTTCTGGCTTTTGAACCTCGGGGGGCTTGTGGCGGGGGTCTACCGTTTGGCCAAGGGGCTGGGA
>JAKAWK010000098.1 GCA_021827365.1 Nitrospirota bacterium | reverse complement strand
ATAAGGCTTGCCGAAGGCTATGAGCAGGAGGTGGACCAGACCATCGGGACGCTGACATCCCTCATCGAACCGGTTATGATACTGTTCATCGGAGGAATCGTCCTCTTCATGGTCATGTCCGTCCTGCTTCCGATCTTCGAGATGAGTCAGGCGGTCCAGTAACGTTTTTGTCCGGAGGCCCGAATGCTCCAAAGTCTCACCCGCCAGATCCGAAATCGCCGCCTGTCCCCACGAAGTGACAGGGGATTCACGCTGATCGAAATCATGGTCGTCATCTTCATCATTGCCCTTCTTGCGGCCCTCGTCGTCCCGAAGATCATCGGACGGACGGAAGAGGCCAAGAAGACGGCGGCCATGACTCAGATCCGCGAGTTTGAAAATGCGCTGTCGCTCTACCATCTCGACAACGGCTCCTATCCCACCACCGAACAGGGACTCGAGGCGCTGGTCAAGAAGCCGACCCTCCCTCCGGAGCCCAACAACTACAAGGCGGGGGGGTACATTTCCAAGATTCCCAAGGATCCCTGGGGTCATCCCTATGTCTACCTCGCTCCCGGAACCCACGGGGAGTTCGACATCATGTCCTACGGAGCCGACGGAGCCAGGGGAGGCAAGGGAAACAACCAGGATATCGTCTCCTGGGATCTTGAAAAGTAACAAATCGATTATGGATATTTCTTGTGTTTTATGGTAAAATGACTTTGTCAAGTTTCAGGAAATTTCGGCCAGGACTCCGGAGCGTGCTCAAGTGAAGGGTTCCCTCTCAAGACTTCGCGGGATAAAAAATTTGCTTCCCTCTCTTCCCGGGGGAAGCAAGGCCGACCGCTCTCTTTCGGAGCGCCGTCCCTCTCCCCTTTCTCCAGGGAGGATCCTTTTTCTTGCGGCCGTGGGAGGCTCGGTCTTCCTCGCAAGTCTCTGGCAAGGCTTCCCTCATCGCCAGACCGCCCGCTACCTTCTCCGGCAAGTCTCCGATACCGGAGGGGTTGCCATTGAGGCCCGTGAAGCCCGTTTCGATTTTCCGGCCGGCATTACCTACGGCGACCTCGACCTGACAGCCCCCACGCCGGAGGGCCCCGCAAGCGTCAGAATAGACAGGGCCTTTGCTCATCTTGAACTTTCGAGCCTCCTCAAGAGAAAACCCCGCTTCAACTTCCGTCTCCGGGCCTACGGAGGGGAATTCGATGGTCTTTTGCGCCATCTTCCGAAACGCCGGAACCATCTCCGGGGGTCAACCACCAAACCTCTAGACCTTGGACTGACCCGTCCCCTTCTCCACCAGGACCTTTCGGGGGCGATGTCACTCCAAACCGACTACACATGGCAGTCCGGCGCGGAGATGGCGGGACACGGGATCTTCCAGGCAACGATCGCCAATCTCGTCCTCAAATCCCTGAATATCGGCGGCTTCCCCCTTCCGCCCGTCTCTTTTGATGCGGTGAAAAGCCGTGTCTTTCTCTCCGGAGGAAGGGGGAGGCTGGAACAGCTCATGGCGACCGGCCCCCTGGCCGATGTCACCGGGGACGGGACCTTCATCCTGGCCCAGCCGACACCCAACTCGATTCTTCATCTCAAGCTTCTGGTCCGGCTCAAGGGCCCCCTGGGCTCCCTTCCCCTTCCCGGGCTTTCGGGCCAGGGCGGCAGACCCGTGACGGTGACCCTGGACGGACCCGCCTCCAATCTGAACATTGCGATGAATGGCATCCCGATTCCTCACTGAGACCTTTGACCGCATTCGGGGATCTCTTTCGCCTGCCCAAATCCTGACAGGACGCATCAGAAACGGGCATCTCCTCCTCTCCTGCGCCTCCCCTGGGAAGAAGACACTTCTCTGGCCCGAGATCCCCGTCTCCCTCTCCGGAGAGGGAGAAAGTCCCGACCCGATCCCCCTCTCCGTGGAAGAGCGGAGACATCTCCCCCTGGTCCTCTTCTGGCCCTCCGAACGGACCATCTCGGCCTCCCTGAGACTTCCTCCTTCCGTGACCGCGCTCGAGAAGGAGGCGGCCATCGGGGCCCTCATCGAACTCGAACTCCCCTGGCCTATCGAAGAGAGCCTTTTGGCCTGGGAGACCGATTCCTTGGATCCTGCCTCCGTGCATGTCTGGGCCATTTCCCGCACAGAGCTCGAGGGTTGGCTCGGCCGCCTTAAAGCAGCCGGACTCGAACCCCGTTGGGTCCTTCCCGAATCCCTCCTTGTCCTGGACCGATTTCTTCCCGGACCCTCTAACCGGATCCAGGAACCGGATGACCGGTCGCCGGCCGGAGTGATCGCCGCGGACGAAGACCGGATCCTGTGCCTTCTCTCCCGGAGAGGACGCATCACCGCCGAAGCAGCCTTCCACCAGACCGGCCCCCTGCCGGAATCCCGGGACCGCCGGATCCAGGACCTCCTCCTCGCCTTCCTTGCGGAGGGACACGTTCTCCCGGAACGATTCCTCCGGGGGCCCGAGGTCACCCCTTCCCCCGCCCTCGCCGGGATCACAGCCCCTGTCACAGCCGGGCCCACGGATCCGGCCCTGGCCGGATGGCGGCTTGTCTCCGGACGCTCCCGGGACGACTCCTCCGCCCTCTCCTTCCTGAAAGGGGCCCTTTCATGGCAGGGAGACCGGGCGGAACGCCAGGCAGGACTTCGGGTGCTGGCCTTCCTCTCGCTCCTTTTGGCCATCACCCTCGTGCTCGACGCCTCGGTTCACCTCTCCCGGATCGACCATCGCCTGGAGGCGGCCCATGCCGCCCTGAACCTTGCGGCCAGCCGGGCCCTTCCGGGACACCGGATCGTCGAGCCTGTGGGACAGCTCACCCAGGAGCTCGCGAGCCTCGACCGGCAGAAGACGCTCCTCTCCCGTGGCCCCGACGTCATCCGGATCATGCGCGACCTCACCACCGCTCCTCCTTCGGGGGTCTCCTACGAGATGGTCTCGCTCAGCGTCACCCGACGGTTCTTCACGGTTTCGGGGAAGACCGACAGCTTCAAAAGTGTTGATGCCCTTAAGAAGGCCTTCGAAGCCACCGGCCACATGAGGGATCTGACCATCCAGAGCGCAGGTCTCGACATCGACCGCAAGACCGTCACCTTCAGGATGCGCGGCCGCCATGACTAGATTCCGGCTCAAGGAAGCCCTCGCCCGATCGGGCGCCCCCTCTCTGCACCGTTTCCGTCTCGCCTGGGAGAGGCTCACGGAACGGGAACGAAGGCTGGTCCATCTTCTGGTCACCCTCCTTGCGGGTCTTGCCCTCTGGACGGGAGTCGATTCCCTGTTCTGGGATCCCTACATGGCCAAAAGGGATGAGATCGAGGCTCTGAAAGCGGAGATGCTCAAGGTCGAGGGACTCTCCCAGGAAATCCAGTCCACCCGGGCCCTGATCAACGCCCAGACCCAAAGGCTCGGGCGGGAGGAGCGGGGTTTCTCGCTGATCGCCTATCTCGAGGAGGAGGCCGATCATGCCCATATCCGCGAGAAGGTCACCCGCATGACGCCCCGAAACCTTCCCTCCGAGGGGGCTTACCGGATCGGCATGGTCTCAATGCGGATCGATTCGGTGGACCTTCCCCGGGCCGTCTTCTTCCTGGCCCGTCTTGAGCGCTCCCCTCACTTCATCCGGATCACCCGCCTTTCCATGAAGCGCCGGTTCAACGACCATTCGAAGCTTGATCTCCAGATCGATGTGGAAGCTGTCCAACCCGCCTGATCCCCCCGGAAAGCGGCGGGAGGCCCGGGGATTCGTCCTCGTTCTCGTCCTGTTCATGATCCTGCTCCTGACCCTTCTCGTCACCCGTTTTACGGTGAAGACCCGCTCCTTCCTCCGGCAGACGGAGATTTATGCCCACTCCGTCTCGGCCCTCTACCTGGCCCGGGCCGCGGTCTCCATCGGCAAGGTTGCCCTCGTGGAAAGCACCCAGATGGCCTCACAGAACGGGCTCAACATCATTTCGACGAACCAGCCCTGGGCCACCCCCATCATCAACTATCCCGTGGCCGACGCCGGCTACGTTTCGGGCCTGATCGAGGACGAGGCCTCCAAGTTCAATATCAACATGCTGACCGGAACCCCAGGGGGAGCCATCGATCCGCATCGCCTGATTCAGTTCACCCGGCTCTTCACTCTTGCGGGGGCGAACCCGGCCCTTCTTCCCCTCATCTCCCAGTGGGTTACCCCCGCCCCCAACATGACCGGGCCGCCGGGGCCCTACGGGGGGTTCACCCCCTCCTACCGGAACCGGGGAGGACCAATGGATGTCCTCTCCGAACTCCACCAGATCGCCGGAATGACCGAAGCCTCCTACCAGGCCCTGGCCCCCTATCTCACCGTCTACACCCCCGGGCAGATCAACGTGAACACCGCCTCCTCCCTCGTTCTCCAGGCCCTCGATCCAGGGATCACGCCGGCAATGGCGCAGGAGATCATCGCCCAGAGGCCCTTTCTGACACTTTCCAGATTTCAGGGAGTGGTGGGACCCGCGATCTTTTCCGATATTTCAGGGGATGTGACGCTGACGAGCCAGATCTTTTCCGTCAATGCGGTGGGGATCGCCGGAGATACGAAGCTCGCCCTCCGGGCCGTTCTTTCGGTAAACGGCATGCAGACCCAGACCCTCTCCTACCGGGTTGGAGGAAACCGCCTCCTCTACCAGATCGACGCCCTCTTGAAGAATGCGCCGCCACCCTCCGAGAACGCCCCTCTGATCCCGACCCTCCCAGCCGGCGGGGGAGTCTCTCCCTAGGCGGGCTCTCCTTCAGAAATTCGGGCGGTCCTTCATCTGGTTCAGGGTCAGCGCCAGGCGCCGTCCCAGACCGTGAAAGGTGTCCGAATAGAGAAAGGTGGAGGGAAACATCGCGCGCCCGTCCTCGATCACAAGATCGATCGGACGTCCCCGGACATGGTCCACTTCTTCGGGAACGACATAGCATCCAATGGTCAGCACCTTTTTTCTGAGAAGTGCCAGCGCCTCCGCACTCCTGTCGCTGATCTGGCAATCTGTCAGCACGATGGCCGCATCGTAGAGAGGACCGGTCCTGTCGATCAAAGGGAGAAGGTTCTGGAAGCCCTCCATCTCATCGGGCTGAAGAAGGTTCAGGTAGTCAGGATTCATCCGGAACTGGAACCGGCTCGAGGAGGCGATCACGTCGAGAGTCGACGCCACTCCCGAACGATGGACGACCTGGGTGAGGTGGGAGGCGTAATAATGGGGCCATCCATCCATGGAAAACGAGAAGTCCACGATGGCCAGGATCCGGAGTTCCGTGCCCCCCTCCCGGTGGGGGGAGGGCCGGTTCATGACCTTGAGCGTCGGCTGCATAAGTTTTTGGGAAATCAGCCGACCTGTCATGCCGGCAAGCGGCATGTCCTCGAGGCCGATCTTTAAAAATCGCGCGAGACTTTTGGTCTCGGAGCGGATCAGGGCCTGATCCCAGGGAAAGACCTCCCGGGGGTGGAGGGGCGGAACGAAAACGGGGATTTCCCCATGCATCCGGAGCATGGCCGCCGTCTCCATCTCCACCCCCAGCCCTTTCCCTTCGGGCCCGGCGCGGGATTTTCGGATCTTGGCCCCATCCGCTCCGTACCCGTGGGTGGTCTCGGGAGGACGATAATCCCAGGGAGGCCGCTCATCCTTCTCCGACCGAGATCCCTGGCCTTTGGAATCCCCCCCGGAACCGCCTCCCTGGCCCGAGCCCCCCGCCCCGGCCGAGGACGATTCGGGGGACCGGGAAGAGATCCCTTCTGAGGACCGTCCCCCTTCCCGGACATTTTGGAAGACGCTCTTCCACTTCTCGTGGAATTCCCAGGCCACCGTCAGGAATTCGTCAGAAGAGCGGGCCGAACGGCCAAGCTCCATGGCCGCCTTCCAGTCCGCCACAAATTCGCGGTAACGTCCGAAGAAGCGGTATCGGGTCAGAAAGGCAAAGAGCCGCATGAGAAGGGGGAAGCGTTCGTGGGGTAGGCGGGCCCCTCCCCCCATCTCCTGATTCAGGACAATTTCACCTATGACGAAGGGATTGACGCTCATCCGGAGATCGTTGATCGCAAGCCGTCTTTTCCGGACACGGACCGGAAGCAGCGCATCGTAGAGGGGAGCGAAGATATCGGCCGGCAGATTGAGTCGCTCCCTTTGGAGGGCATCGGAGCGGTATTCTTCCATCAATGTGAGAATGGGGGGAGGAACGGAGTAGAGTCCCTCGGGGGCCTCGGTAAATCCTCCGCGGATCTTTCCGAGTTCGTGAAGGACCATGAGCCGGAGAAGCTCGGGAAGGTCAGGCCGGGAAAGGTGGGAGCGCACTCCCAGCACCAGGGATCTATGGGAAGGATTCCAGAGAGGCTTGTCGGTGTCGGGCCGGACGGTGATCCGGATGGTCAACCCTCCGGAATACTGGCTCGAAAGGATGGACAGGCGTCTTTCAAGAGACCGGATATCGGTTGCCCGGACGGCCATCGGTTATTCCCCCTTTCGGGAGCTTTCCCAGGCTGGACCAAAGGCCCCAGACAGTACCTGTTCGATGGCCTGAAGCTGTTCCTCGTCGGGGTATCCATGCTGGTCGTGGGATATCAGTCGATTGAGCCAAAGGCCCCGTGCCGATGCCACGGGATCCGCCCCTTCAAGAATTGCCTGTCCCCAGTTCTTGAGATGGCGGGTTGAGAGCGGCGCCGAGAGGTGTCCCTGCTTGTAGGCCTCGCGAAGGGTTTCCGCCACCCGCATGATTCTTTCGGCGATTCCCGGGGGGAGGCCCTGCTTCCGGAAGATTTCCCGCTCGAGATCGGTATTGTAGTCGACAAAGATGATGGACTGGAACCTGTCGAGCAGGGATTCGTCAAGGTCGTGCGTCTGGGAATAGGAGGCCCCGATGTTGCTTGTGGCACAGAACTGGATCCGGTCGAGTGGCACGGCGATGATGTCTCCCGTGATGAAGTCGTGGAGCTCGTAGTGTTCCAGAACCGGGTCGATCGCCTTCAGGATCAGATTTCTGGCCGCGCGGGAGGCCCGGTTCAACTCGTCGAAAACGACAGCGATCTTCTGTCCATCATGAGCCAGCCGGAACACCCTTTTGAGCGGACCCTCGACCCGGGTCCAGTCGCCAAGAGTCTGGGCGATGACCGGAAGGGGGATGTCGGGATATTCCTTGGAAAGGGTCATCATCGTCCTCATTTTTTCCTGCGGTCCGATCGGAACGGGCTTGGACAGCAAATCATAGTCCTCCATTCCGTCAGAGCAGGGAATCATGACGATCTGGTCGATCTTTCCCTCCTTGCGAAGGGACGACAGATGCTCGATGACGATGGAAAATGTCTTCCCGGATCCGGTTGGCCCGTAGAGAAGGACGGAAAAACCCTTTTCGAATATGGTCCGGATTGAAAAGGGATCGGCGGGATTCCCGGGGGGAAGAAGGTCGGAAAGGGCCTGATCGGCGGTCTCGACTCGCGTGTCCGTCATCTTCATCGCATTTGCCCCTTTTTCATGGAGAGCCGCCTCCTTCTTTCTGGCTCCGAAGAAATCCGACGAGGGTCGAATGGCCTTTTTTTTCCTGAAGTACAGGGAGAGGATGACAAGGAAAACCGCGACCGCGGAAAGCCCGTAAGACATTCCGAGAACGGCGCTGGCGGGGGAAAAATAATGGAAATTGGCCCCCACGATCAGAAGAAAGATCGACAATGTAATGAAAACGAAGATGCCATAACTGATCCGGCGAAAGGTTCCGGAAAAGGAACGGCTCCCAAGAATGAGCAGCATGAGTATGACGACATAACTGACAACTGCTCCGACACCGGCCGCATTACTCATTAAGCAAGACCCCCTTACCAGATCCTAGCATGATCAGGAATCACCCTGCCCGGTGTCAAGGAATGATCCAACACCTTCAAAAAAAAAAGGGGGCGGCATTTCGCCACCCCCTAGAACTGGAAAGACTCTTGGCCAGCGACCGGAAAAGCTTATTACGCCTTGACTTCGTAAGGAACAGCCTTGGTGGCAGGCGCCGTCGCGGTCCGGTAGAGGTTGTAGAGGAAGATCCACTGCCCCGTGATGATCATGAAGCCGCCCCAGGACCGGGC
>JAKAWK010000004.1:6758-42267 GCA_021827365.1 Nitrospirota bacterium | reverse complement strand
TCGACCTGGAACGAATTCTCCATGCGCTACCGAAAACCCATCTCCGCCTACTACATTCCCGACAGGGCCGCCCGGACCGTCAACGGATTCGAGGTCATGAGCCCCGAACAGGTGGAGCGGTACGCCGCCCTCATGGAACAGATCTTTTCCTTCTACGAGATCGAATACCGGGAGGCCTGCCAGAAAATTGACATAGCGGCGGAACAGGGCCTGATTCCGGGGGGGAAGGCCGATCCCGCCGCCCGGAATCCCTTCCGGGCCCGGGCCCGGGAGCTCCTGCGCTCGGCTATCCCCGTTTCGGCCTACAGCGATGTCTACTGGACGGTCAATTTCCGGTCTCTCATGAACTTCTTCGACCTACGGACCAAGGACAACGCCCAGTACGAGATCCGGGAATACGCCCTCACCGCCTTCGACCTCTTTTCCCGAAAGTTTCCCCTTCTCTCCGATCTCTACAAGAAGGCGGGATCTCCCCCCCCGCCAATGTCCGCCTCCTAGCCGGAGGCTCTGGAGGAGCGGCTCCGGCCAAAAACCTGGGGAACCAGACGTGTTAGGTTCCTGCCGAAAAAACGGAAAGGCTTCACCGCCCCCTCCAGCAATCTTCAAAGCCGGGGTCGACAGGAAGGGCTCCTTCGCTCCAGGATTGCAGGACGGCCTTTTCAAGGGGGACCCAGCCCTTCCCGAGGCTTGAAACCCGGGATATCCCCCATCCGCCCAGAAAGGAGAATATCCATGTCCTTCTCCCCGCATCCGGAGCCGCACTGGAGTCACTCCCTGACGTTGATGTTCATTTCTCTCGTTGCCGGGATCCTCATCCACACCGTGGTCTTTGCCGTCTTCCGCCGCCGGGAGAGATCCTCCCATTTGGAGGCCCCCCTTCCTTCGATCGAGGCGATCCGGTGGCCCTCCTTTTTCCTTTCGATGGAGCTCGTCCTTCTGCTCCTCCACCCGGCGATCCCCTTCCCCGGGGTCTTCGATGAGATCCTCTCCCGGATTCTCGTCCTCTTGACCATCGTGACGATCGCCTGGACCCTGATCGCCCTGACCCGGTTTCTTGGAGCCCAGTTGTTGTCCCGCCACCCGCCCTCTCCGGAGGGGGACCTGGAGTTCAGGAAGATCCGGACGCGGGTTCTTCTGGTGGAGCGCCTCCTGAATGTCCTGATCGTCCTCCTGTCGGCGGCGGCCGTCCTGATGACCATCCCCCGGATCCGGACCATCGGGGAGAGCCTCCTGGCCTCCGCCGGTGTGGCGGGACTCGTGATCGGCCTAGCGGCCCGACCCCTTTTGACGAACATGATCGCCGGCATCCAGATCGCCCTGACCCAGCCGATCCGGATCGACGATGTGGTCATCGTCGACAAGGAATGGGGCTGGATCGAAGAGATCGGCATCGCCTATGTCGTGGTGCGAATCTGGGATCTGCGCAGACTCGTCCTTCCCCTTTCCTTTTTCATCGAACAGCCCTTCGAGAACTGGACCTACAGGTCGTCCCAGCTTCTAGGCTATGTGCATATCTACGCCGACTATTCGGTCGACATCCTGGATGTGAGGGAACACTTGAAGAGCGTTCTGGAGGCCACCCCTCTCTGGGACCGGCAGGTGTGGAATCTCCAGGTCACGGGGCTTGACGAAAAAGCGGTCCAGATGCGGGCCCTGTTTTCCGCCAGGGATTCGGGCTCCCGATGGGATCTGTCGGTTTATGTGCGGGAGGAAATGCTGGCTTTTCTCCGGGGCAAAAAGCCGTCCGGCCTCCCCCGGGTCCGGGTCGAGATCGCCCCTCTGCTATCCGCCCCGGGACTGACAGATGACAGAAGGAGTGGTCAACGATCCCCGGGGTCAGAAACGGGATGACCCCGGGATCCCTGCCCCGAAGACAGGAAAATTCGGGCCTCCTGTCAGGGTTCTCCGAATTCTCTTCAAAAGGCCGACAGAAAAAAGCCGCTGAACTGCTGGCCACCCGGGAGGGAGGGACGGATGATCCCCCACCGCCCTCGACCTCTTCTTACGAAAGTTTCCCCTTCTCTCCGGTGTCACCAAAAAGGCGGGATCTCTCCTCCTCCCCCCTTCGGACCCTTAAGCCACACTGGCAAATTTCCCCCGGAGGGCCTGACGAAAAGGAAACGGCCCTTGCCCCACACTTCCGACCTCCAGGAAGAGTCCGCCTCCGTTCAGGGGTAACAGGGAATGTCATGAAACCAGTCCGACTGGGCGAGGGAAATGTGGCGGGACCAGCGGTTGACCGGGACAAAGGTGTCGGAATCGGGGGTCTTTCTCCAGACGGCCCGCTCGAGATAGTATTGGCGCCGTTGATCTTCGGTGGGATGGCAGTGGGGAGGGACCGGGAGGAAAAAGTCGAGCCGGACCAAAAGCGCGTCCTGGCCGGATCCGTGGGCCACCATGGCTGACTTGACCTTGAGCCCGTAACGGAGAAAGAGGCCCCTGACATCGGAAAAACCGGGCGGAGGAGCAAGAAGACCCACGATCCGGTCGATATCATCGGCGGGAGTCCCTGACAAATCCCCGGATTCGGCAAATCCTATCCCGGGCCCTCCCGACCCGGCGATCAGAACCCCCGCAAGGAAAAACCCCGTGGCCTTGCGCCATCCTGCTGTCTGTCCCATTTCGGAAGCCTCCTTTGCGGATCCGGACCCAGCCTCCGCCCTTTGCGAAGGCTTGCCCGAGACGGCGATTGTCGAAAGACTATCGATAGCAGGAAAAGAGAAAGGGATGGTCAAGAAAAAGTTAAGAACGGGTGCTCCCCTGCCCTGCCCTACAGGCAGACAGGGGAAGAGGGACGGATGCGGATGTGGGCCGAATCCATGGCGGGAAGGTGACCCTTGAGCTCCTTTTCGAAGGCATCGGCGACGGCGCTGGCCTCGCCCACCGTCTTTTCGACCGAAACCTCGACGTCAAGCTCGGCCACCAGCCGGTGGCCCATCCACCGGGCCCGGACGGAGACGACATCCTCGATCCCGGGAACATGGCTTGCGGCATGGCGGATCTCCTCGACCACGGTCCGGTCGACGCCATCGAGAATGTGCGTGAAGATCGTCTTTCCCGACTGCCAGACGATTCCCAGGAGAATGAGCGTGATCAGAAGGGCTGCGACCGGATCGGCCAGGGGAAATCCCAGCCAGACCCCCAGAGCCCCGAGAACGACGGCCAGGCTTGTGAGCCCGTCGGCCCGGGCATGATAGCCGTCGGCCATCAGGGCCGCACTGTTGATCAGGCGCCCGGTCCGGATCCGAAGGATGGCCACGGCCTCGTTTCCGACGAAGCCCAGAAGTCCGGCCGCTCCGACCATCAGGAGGCCGTGGAGGGGAGCCGGGTAGAGCAGGCGATGAAGGGCTCCGACCCCGGCCACCACCGCACTTGCCAGAATGAAAAGGACGATCACCACCCCCGCCAGATCCTCCACCCTCCCGTACCCAAAGGTGAACCTGGGGGTTGCTCCCCGCCGGGCCAGGCGAAAGGCGATCCAGAGCGGAAGGGCGGTCGCGGCGTCTCCCAGATTGTGGACCATGTCGGCAAAAAGGGCTGTGCTGCCCGATTTGACGACGACGGCCATCTGGAGGGATGCCGTCAGAAGGAGGATCAGGAAGGACCACCTGACGGCCAGGAGCCCCCGGGTGGAGGTCGCAACGGAAGGATCGATCACCCCGTGGACATGACCGTGCCCCCCCGGATGACAGGCCTCCCGGCCCCCCTTCTCCGCCTCGCCAAGCCCCAGCCAGACGAGAATATCTCCCATTTTTTCCGACGGTCTCTTCACAGGTATTTCGTGATCTTCTTGAACTCGCCGACCGAGGCCCGGGCCTCCCGGGAGTCGGGGCCGGCGGCCGTGTCGAGGCAGTGGTCGATGTGATCGTGGATCAGAGTCTTCTTCGCATTGGTGACGGCTTTTTCCACAGCCTGCAGCTGCTGGGCGATATCGAGGCAGCCGCGCCCCTCTTCGAGCATGGAGACAATGCTCCGGAGATGGCCTTCCGCCCGTTTCAGGCGCTTGATGATGTCGGGATGCGTGATATGTGTGGTCATAGGAATATCCTATCCTCCCCCATAGGATATGTCAACGCCGCCGGAACGGAGTTTACCGATGTCATGGGAAGCCCGGCAAAGCCAGGGCTCCTGGCCTTTCAGGGGCTGGACAGAGGAACCTGGGGAGGCACGCCTTTTCCTTAAGGGAGCTGAAGAGCAGGAAGGATCCACCGGGTCACTTCCCCTTCCGGCCCTCCCTCCAGGAGAGAATCCGGAGAACCGGATGCCCCCTGTCATTCTCTATCGGAAGATAGAGGAGATGGGTGGCGGGATCGACCAGGATGCTGTGGGCCCGGTACCCCAGAAAACTCTTTGTGGACACCAGGACCAGATCTTCCCCCGTCTTCCGGAAGACACTGACAAAGCCGGATTCGGAGGCCACGAAAAGAAGGTTTCGTGAGGGGTCGAAGGAGAGGACATCGGGTCTTCGACCGGTCGGAAGTCTTGACCGGATTTGTCCGGAAGCCAGATCAACGACCAGAAGCTGTGAATCCTCCTCGCAGGCCACATAGGCCAGGCCGGAGGGTCCGTCGATCCACAGGCCGTGGGGACGCCGGCACGGGAGGCGGTACCTCCGGACGACATGAAGGGAGTAGGGGTCGACCCGGACAAGGAGATTGCGGGTCTGGACAGTGGCGTAGATCCGGTGGGTCACGGGGTCGGTCCGGGTGTTTCCGACCTCCCCGTGAAGGAAAATGGTGGCGACAAGGGTGTTGGTTTGGGCATCGACCACGCTCAGACTCTTGCCCCATTCGTTCGACACAAAGATCCGCCCTGTCCGGGGCTCATAGTCGAGTCCGTCCGGATGAATTCCGACGGGGATCGTCCCGGAAATCCCGAGCGTCCGGGAGTCGACGACAGAAAGGGCGCCCCGGGTCCGACCCGGAGAGGGGGAGATTGTCGCATAGACCCGGTGGAGAGCCGGGATGGCAAGGACACCATGGACCTCCGGGAACCCCGGAAGATCCGCCACCACACGCCGGCTCCTCGTGTCGACGACCACGAGTCGGCCGTCCCCCAGGTGGGCGATAAAAAGGCGCCCCGTCTCCGGGTCGAGACTTTCGTAGTCGAAACGGGTGGCCTCCCCGGGAAGGGGAATCGTCGCTTCGTCTTCCCAATCCCCCCTCTGGTCCGGAGGGAGGGGCTGAACCGCCGGGGCGGCATCGGCTAAGGATGCGGTTTGGACCAGAAGACACAGGAGTCCCGCAAGCCAGACTTTGCTCCAAAACAATTTTCCCATCAATGGATCCTCCAGAATGCGGCCCCACCCTCCCCCACTCTTCCATTATTCCCTAATGGCGGCCACGAAAAAAGGCCCCGCCGGGATGGCAGGGCCTTTTGACAAAATCAGGATCACCCGAGCCAACCGGCCCAATCGGGCTAGAAGGTGAACTTTGCCCCGGCAAAGATGTTGACCGGCTCGCCAGGATAGACGAAAAGGGTCGCCAGATTGTTGGCGGTTGAAGAGTTTCCGGGCCCGTAATAGCCGGCCGGATTGTAATAGTTTGTATTGAGAAGATTGTAAGCCGACACATAGAGATTTGCGGCCTTGTACCATCCATGAACCTTCGGCAGGTCATAGGTGGCATAAAGGTCGGTCACGAAATACCCCGGCACTGTCTCCTCGGGGTTTCCCGGAGTTCCCGACAGGTCGATGACATTCATCATGCCGGTATAACGCTCGTCGATCGTGATGTGATAAGGGCCGTGATCGTAGGAGATGGCGAGATTGCCCATGTCCAGGGGAACAAAAGGAATCATGTCCCCGGCAAAGGTCTGGCCGCTCAAACCGCTCGCCGGAGTATTTCCCAGAACATTGTTCATATAGGTGAAGTTGGCGGATCCCGAAAATCCCAGCCCGAGATCGATCCTGCCCTCGGCTTCGATTCCCTGCTGGCGGGCCTGGCCAATATTTTCAAACTGGGTGAAGGTTGTCGTCCCGGAGGTGAAGGGAACCCCCACCGGCATATTTGTCAGATAGTCGGTATAGGCATCCAGGGCGATAAAGCCTCTCTTGGTCGAATACCGGGCCCCGATGGAAAGGTCCCAGACATTCTCCGGCTGAACTCCTCCGACCAGGGCTCCGGACGAAAACCCTTTGTAGTCGAAGATTGCGGGAGGCGCAAACGACTCCCCTCCGGTGACATAGATCTTCCAGTTGTCGCTCGGATAATAGTTCAATCCGGCATGGGGCATGGGAACCAGCATCGAGCCTCCATTGCTCACCCCTGCGCCTCCACCGGTATAGTTTGCGGGAACCTGGTCGTTAAAATACTGCGCGACGCTCGCCACCCTGAACCCGACATTCAGCAGAACCTGCTGAACCGGCCGGTAATGGTCTTCGAGGTACCCCGTGATCGTGGTCTGGGAATAGATCGCATCGGCCGTTCCGCCGACGATGTTGTCCGACTGGAGGGGATCGATATAGTAATGGTAGGTCGCGTACTGACCCTTCATGCCCAGGTACAGGTTGTCCCCCTTGAAAAGATTGAATTTGACCTCGGCAATGTCTCCGGCCTTGTACCCTTCCGCCTGGTAGTAGTTCTGAAGAAACTGGTATCCCAGCTGACCGCTCATGTTGGGATTGATGGTCTGGAATGTGGACCCTGCGGCAAACTGATTGGAGGTGCAGGAGAGCCCGTTGCAGCTTCCGAATCCCGCCGGCATGCTCGTATTTCCGTAGGGCTCCACAACGGCATAGAGCGAATTCTTGATCCTGATGGAAGACGTGACCTGATCCTTGACGCCCAGATCCAGCATGAAGCGGCCATACTCCCAGCTCTTGAAGAAGGGCGAGTTCGGGGTATTGCCGGGGTTGGCCGGATTGGAATAGCTGGGACCCCCATTGTTGGTCGGCCCGTAGGTGTTGTAGTTGGACAAGGACATCGAGGCTCCGCGGTCATAAGACTTGAAGTTCGCGGTTCCGATGAAGTAGAGCCGTCCTCCCGTCAGGTACTTGGTGAGGTTTCCGTAGTACTGGTATTGGGTCAGGTTCGTGAACTCCTGGAATCCGTCATTGTGGATGATGGTGAAGTCGTTGTAGCCCCCGACATTCGAGGTCGGGCTGATCCCGGAGTTGTTGACGTAGCTTGTATAGTAGAGCCCGTAGGAACCGCCTCCGGCGTTGACCGTCTGAAAGGCGTCCTGGGTCGGATCCACCAGCTTGAAGTTGACGGAACATCCCGCCGCGTAATTTCCGGTCTCACGGGAGGTGGTGACCCCTCGGTTGACGGTGGCGGACTTGACATCGGAGTTCATGATGCCGAGATCATAGACCTCGCCGCCGTCGGCCTCAACGTTCATCGGGACCCCTTCCACCGACATCTCGATTCCGGCGTTCCCGTTCGGGTTGGTATTGGCCCCCCCAACAGTGTACCCACGGCAGGACATATAGTTCATGCCCCCCGTCAGACCCTGGTT
The DNA here is from genome assembly GCA_021827365.1 of Nitrospirota bacterium. Taxonomy (GTDB): domain Bacteria; phylum Nitrospirota; class Leptospirillia; order Leptospirillales; family Leptospirillaceae; genus UBA4572. Next base: position 34,809 of record JAKAWK010000004.1, on the reverse strand, counting down.
CCCGGAACGGGAGAAAAATTCGATACCCGGGGTATTCTGCATGAGGGTGTAGGTCGCGCCCGTCGTCAGGTTCTGCTGGAACTTCTTCTGGTCGACGATCGAGATGGCGCCGGTCGTATCCCGGATCTTCTTGTCCCCGGTCGCCCGGATGCTGGCCCGGGCCAGACGGTTGATCCGGAGGCGGATCTCCTCGGAGGTCTTTCCGGCCACGGCGATTTCCTGCGAGAAGGGGAGATAGCCCCTCTTGTTGGCCTGGACCAGATAGCGTCCCGAGGGAATGTTTTGGAGGCTGAATTGTCCGTTGGCGCCGGAGACCACCTGGTAGACCTCTTGGGTCTTCATGTTCTTGACGGCCAGGTTGGCGACGAGCGTCACCTTGTGCTCCCCGTGGCCCTCATAGACCGATCCGGTGATTTCCGAGGATCCCCGGGAAAGAGAATTGACGGCAAAGTCCATCTCGCCTATCGTCCCGGCCTTCAGGATCCCTTCCTTCTGCTGGACAGAAAACTTTCCTCCCCCGACCCGGACCTTGTAGTCCCCCGGCGAAAGATTGGAAAAGATGAAGGATCCCTGGAGATTGCTTGTCGTTTCGATGACAACGCCTGTCGAACGATTTTCGAGAACGATCGGGACACCGGAAAGCGGTTTTCCCTCATTGACCGAACGGATGTTTCCATACAGCACGGAGGGAGAGGATGAAGCGCTGTTCGGGGCCTTTGAAGCCGGACCCGGAGCCGTGGCTTGCTCGGGAAGAGCCCAGGCTTTGCCGGAAATGCCTCCTAGAACAAGGCCCGGCGCAATCAGCCAGGCGATTTTTCCGATAAATTTCATTGGGTTCTCCTGAAGGTTGGATTTTCGAGGTGCAATAAGGAGTGGTTGTTCATTAAGCTTGTCGGACGTGAGCCGCATCCCGACTTTGCCTCACATAAATGTCGGTTTGGTTAGAAATACATTTCAAAAATATAAAAACTTGAAATTTCATGATTAAAAATGGTGTTATGGAAGGGGAGATGCATCGGAAGAACAGGGCATAAAAACGGCAGGAAGGGTGTCGCAGGAAAGCCCAGAGCGTTAGGCTTTTTGACGCCCTTGCCTGCCAGCGTTCAAAATTTGTGTTCCACTTCAAGGCCTTTCTGCTTCATCCCCCTGCCAGGAGAGATCTTCCTTTCCCCCTACTCAGGTGGTCTTATCCCGGGAATTATTTCAGATGGTCGAGCCGGACCTGTTTTTTGTCTCGAAGGACCCTTTCTCCATCATTACAGAGAGGAATATCCAGGGTGTTCCGGACCTGCTTGTCGAGGTTCTGTCTCCTGCAACGGAAATAAACGATCGCCGCCTGAAGTTCTCCCTCTATGAGCGCCTCGGGGTCCCTGAATACCGGATTGTGGATCCGGAATCCCGGACCGTCCAGACATTTAGGCTTGCCGAAGGGCACTACGCCTCTTCCCTGGAACTCCGGAAGAACTCCCCACTGGAAACCCCCTTCCTCCCCGGATTGTCGATCCCTCCGCGACGTGTTTTCCTGACCCGATTCCGGCAAACTTCCTGGGGATTCCACCTGAAAAAGGAAAGTCCGGGTCCCCGCAGGCAAGCGAAACCCGAGTTCAAGAGCAACTCCCGGACGGACCGGACGTGAAAATGTCCTCAAGACTCGCTCTCACCTCACCGGACCCACCCGTCCCTTCCCTTCCGGGGAGAAAACAAAACGGCCCGGAGAGAGACGTCTCCCCCCGGGCCGTTTCTTTTAAAACCCTCGCTTCATCTCTCAGAAGGTGATGGTCGCCCCCCCGAAGACGTTGATCGGCTCTCCGGGATAGACGAAGAGGGTTTCCGCGTTGTTGGCCCCCGGAGCTAGAAAGGCAGGCTCGTAGTAATTGGTGTTCAGGAGATTGAAGGCGTTGAAGAAGAGCTGGGCCTTGTTGTACCAGGAAGCCTTGGGAAGATCGTAGGCCACAAGAAGGTTGGTGGCCCAATATCCCGGAGAGTTCGTCTGGATATTCGCATTCCCGTTGACGCCGCCGCTTGTGTCGATGACATTCATCATGCCGGTATAGCGCTCGTTGACAGTGATGTGCCAATTCCCCTGGGCGTAATTCAGGTCGATGTTCCCCAGCATGTTCGGAACGAAGGGAAGGGGATCCCCCGAATTGCTGAGCACAGTAGAAGTCCCCACCCCGTATTGGGCACTCACGAAATAGGCGTCGACCGCGGAGAAGTTTCCGTCTACGCTGAAGCCGTCGGGGAGATTCCGCTTGAACTCTGCTTCGAATCCCCTCATCTCGGCCAAACCTGCCGAGGACGGGATCGCATTGGTCACTCCTCCGGGCAGGACCTGGAGGGTTGTCGCAAACATGTTGTTGATGTAGTCGTTGTAGAAATCAAAGGCTACGAATCCTTTGTCGGACTCGTACCGGACCCCGATCTCCGCATCGTTTACGATCTCCGGCTTGATATTGACCGCATTGTTCGGGGTTCCCGGAGCCAGCTCGAAGAACTGGAGGCTTGGCGCGGAATAGGACTGGCCCGCATTGACGTAGACCTTCCAGTTCTTTCCCGGATACCAATTGACCCCCACATGGGGAAGCGGAACGACGAAGGACTGACCGGCCGAAGCCGCATAATTTGCATTTCCCGTTCCAAAAGTGTTGCCTGCCGCATTTGTTGCCGTCTGGGCCCCTGACATCAGCGAGTTGACGTACTGCTGGTTGACCGCCATGACCCGGAATCCGGCGCTTATCAGCCAGTCATCGTTGGGCCTGTAATGGTCCTCGAGATACCCGCCGATGGTGGTCATCAGATTCGAGCCGCCGGCATTTCCCGTGATCTTGTTCGTCCCGATGGGCACATTGCCGTAAAGCGTGTTGTTGTAGGAGAGCCGGGCCCCCATATGGACCTTGTTTCCGGCAAAGGTTTGTATGGCCGTTTCGGCGATGTCTCCCACCTTGTATCCCTGCCCCTGGATGTAAGTAAAGTTGAAGGGGTTGGCACAGGCCACGGAATTGGCGGCATTGCAGACCCCGCCGTAGGAAGGCTGGACATCCTGGAATGCCGTCCCGTTCGCCCCGGCTGTCGGTGCCCCGTTGATCCCCACGGGAACCTGGATCACCCCGTAGGGAACCAGGAGCGCAAAGGCGTTGTTCTTGACGGAGACCACGCTGTTCAGCTGGTCCTCGCCCTGAAGGGTGATCATGTAGCGCTGGGAAATCCAGGCCTTGTAATACGGAGAATCCTGGACGGACTGTCCCGACGGATAGCTTGTGTTTTCTCCGTTGGGCAAGCCATTGTAAGTCGGTCCGAAGGCCTGGAAGTTCTGGAGTGAAGTCGAGGCGCCCCGGTCATAGTTCTTGTAGGCCCCTGTGAACATGAGGTCGATTTTTCCTGATGTCAGGTATTTTGTGACATTTGCATAATCCTGGTACTCCTGGAGACCGGTATAGTCCTGGAAACCCTGCTGGTTGATGATCGACAGGTCGTTGTAGGCGCCGACCCCGATCTTGTCGTTGATGCCGGTGTTGGTGATGAAGGAGGTATAGTACTGGCCGTAGGACCCCATTCCGGAGGTGATCTGGGAATAGGCATCCTGGGTGGGCTGCATCAGGTGGATATTGACCGAACAGCCCGAAGCGTAGTTGTACAGATTGGCGGATGTTGTCACACCGCGCTGGATGTCCACGGACGCGATATCCAGGTTGAAGAGGTTCAGGTCGTAGACCATTCCTCCATCCTGGTTCTGGTTGAAGGGGACGCCTTCGACGGTGAACTCGATGTTGGATCCGCCGGAGGGGGCCGTGTTCGATCCGCCGGTCGAATAGCCCCGGCAGGTGAAGTAGTTCATGCCGCCGGTCACGCCGTTGGCCCCCGACCGGGAGTAGTAGTTGATGCCCGGCTGGTTCGACAGGGCAAATCCAATTCCGGTCGTCTGCCACGTCTCGAAGGTCTTGTGGTCGACGATGGTGATGGCTCCGGTCGTATCCCGGATCTTCTTGCTTCCGGAGGCGTTGATGTTGGCCTGGGCCAGGGTGTTGATGCTAAGCCTCACGTCGGCCTTCGTCGTCCCCCGCACCGCGATCTCCTGCGAATAGGGAAGATAGCCGCGCTTGATGGCGGAGAGGATGTAATCGCCCGAGGGGATATTCTTCAGGTCGAACTCTCCCGACGCAGTGGAGGCGACCTGGTAGACCTCCTTGGTCTTCGTATTCTTGACGGCCAGGTTCGCCACCAGCGGCACCTTATGCTCCCCGTGGCCCTCGAAGATCTTCCCCAGGAGCTCGGAGGTGCCCTGGGAGAGGGGATTGACGGCAAAGTCCATCTGGCCGATCGTCCCGGCCTTCAGGATCCCTTCCTTCCTCTGGAGGGAGAAGCTTCCTCCCCCCACCAGGACCTTGTAGTCCCCTGGAGGAAGGTTCGAGAAGATGAACGCCCCCTGGGAGTCGCTCGTCTTCTTGATCAGAAGGCCCGTCGTCGTGTTTTCGATCATGATGGGAACCCCGGAGAGGACTTTCTGGTCCTTGACCGACCGGATATTGCCATAGAGGATGGACGGCGCGGGGGCCAGTGTCGCTCCGCTCTGTGAGTTCTGAGGCTGGGACGGCGCGGGGGCCGACCAGACGTCTGTGGCAAGCCCTCCCCAGAGAACCCCCGGGGCGACGAGACACGCGATTTTTTTCTTTAAAGAAAGCATCGAGTCTCCTTTTGGAATTGAGTGATAAAAAGATTCGGAGGTTAAAGAAAGGCCGAATGTGCCTCGGAGGAGGATTTTGAAGGACGGAAATGTCCGAAAGGTTAGATCCTGGTTAAAACTGCAAGAAGCGGCGTGTTTTTCCAAAAGTAAGGAAGCTTCACCTTCCGGAAGGCTTCTGCCAAGGTGTCCCTGCAGACAAAAAGACCATGGGTCCTGTCATCTGCCTTGGTGATTCGTTGCCGGAAGTTTTTTTGGGGGGGAGGACAATGGTTGAATGAAAGGGAGGAGAGTTCCGGCGAGTCAGGAATAAAACTTCAGGGACCGACCCTCAGGCGGTATCCGACGCCGCGGATCGCTTCGATGACGATCTCATCTCCAAGCTTGGCCCGGAGGGAATGGATATGGACCTTCAGATTTTCCTTTCCCACGTGGGAGCTTTCCCCCCAGACAGACTGGAAGAACTCTTCGTGGCGCACTGCCAGACCCATTTTCGACACAAGGACGACACACACAAGAAACTCCTTGTGGCTCAAATTAACGACTTTCCCGCTGACCCGGACCTCGTATTTCTGGGTGTCCACACTCAGCTTACCCGTCTGGACCCTGTCGAAGGGAAAATCGCGGTCCTTCCGGATATGTCTCTCCACACGCCTCCAGAGAGCGCCCAGCCGAGCTTCAAACTCACGGGCGCTGAATGGTTTCGAAAGAAAGTCGTCCGCCCCCACCTCGAGGCTCGCCAGACAGAGCTCGTGGGGATCTCCCTCTCCGCACACCATGAGGAAGGGGACGGCGGCCAGGGAAGGCTGGGACCGTACGAACCGGCAGAGGTCAAGGCCGGTGCGGCGGAGGAGATGAAAATCGGCGACGACCACCAGCCGGTCGCAGCTTTTGGCGGCCTGGAACTTTCTCAGCATCCAGACGGCTTCCTCGCCGTCGAAGGCCGAGGCGACGGAAAATCCGGACAGTTCGGAATCGATCCGCCGATAGACCTTCCGATGAAGCGCCTCGTCCTGATCCGCGACCAAAACGCTGGTTATGGCTCTTCCGGCGGAAATCCCCTGTTTCACGACTCGGCTCCCGCTTCCGTCTTCCGGGTTGAGAGGGGATGCCAGGGTGGTGAGCCCTGACACCCCCCCTCGGCCCGAAGTGGGCTTTTGCTCCATAGACGCAGATCCTTCCGACATCACTCCCGTGTTTTTCGTAACTGTCGCATCAGGACAGCCTGGTCCGGACCCGTGACGGTCCGCTCATCCGGTATTCCGGATCCGGAACCGGAAATTCAGTTCGAACTTTCCCGGGACAGGCCGACCGTTTTGGGTGGCCGGCGAGAACTTCAGGTTTTTCAGGACATTTTCCGCAATCCGGTTCATGTCGTCCCAGACCGAGGGAACCACCATTTTTGAGCGGAGGATCTTTCCTGCCCCGTCGATCCAGAGATCGATGACCACATCTCCCTCCTCGTCCCCGGCCTTCATCTTGTCCGTATAGAGGCTCTCGGTGTCGACCTTGCTCAGAAGCCTGGGAGGAAGATATCCGGCTCCTCCTCCGGAGGAGGGCGTTCCCTCCCCCCAGCTCATGTTGACCGCCGTTCCCACGGAAGCTGCGAGAAGATTCGTCGATTCCACCGTCTGGGCAGGGAGCACCGGGGGTGTGACCGGATGCCGGACCGCCGCCTTTCGGACCATCCGTGGCTTCGCCTTGGGCTTGGGGGCCGGAGGGACAGGCTTCGGTGGCGGGGGAGGAGGGGCGAGCGAGACCCTGAAAGCGGGCGGAGCGGGGGGAGCGGGAGACGTCACCGGAATCCTGACGAAAACCAGAGCCGCGATCTCGAAGGCAAGAACTCCTCCCAGGGCCAAAGAGAAGGGGAAACGGCCTCTTTCACCAGAGACGGCGGCTTTGCCGGCGACCCCCATCAGTGGAGATCCTCGGAGCGGATGGAGACATTCGAGAAGCCCATCTGGTTGCAGAGATCCATCACATCCACCAGCCGCTGCAGCTTCGAATCCTTGTCCCCGCTCACGATCACCTCGTATTTCGCCGTCTTGTCGGAAAGAAGGGTGGCCAGATGGTCCTTGAGGCCCGTCCTGTTGACCGCAAGCCCTTCGAAGAGGATCTTGCCCTCCTCGGTGATCGTGATGTTCACCATCTTCGGCACCTGCTTGAGCGGGTGGGCCGCAGACTTGGGCAGGGCCACAGTCACCCCGTTCAGCTTAACTAGGGACATCGAGATGAATATGAAGACCACCATCAGGAAAAACATGATGTCGATCATCGGGATCAGTTCGATCCGCGCCTTCGGGGACTCCTCGCCCCCGTCGCGAAACAGCCTCATGAAAAAACTCCTTGCTCGGGTCTTCGTTTGTCCGGCTCACCGGATTTTCTCGTCGCATGCGGCTTCCCGTCAGGCGGGAGAAGAGCTCTTTTCCGCGCGGAAGGCCCCCTGGACTCCCTTCGCCACAGGAGCGGAGGCCAGAGAATCGACCATCTCGGGAGACTGCCTGTAGGTGTCCCGGATCGGCTGGTGGAGAATGGTGATGAGACGCGCCGCCGACTCGAGGGAGGATTTGATCCCGCTAATCCACTTGTGGAGGAAGTTGTAGAAGCCCAGGGAGACGATGGCAATGACAAGACCCGTCGCCGTCGCAATCAGCGCTTCGGCCACCCCGCCCGTGATCTGGGTGGGTTTGCCGAGCCCGGAAATGGACATGACGTGGAAGGAGGCGACGATCCCGATGATGGTTCCGAGAAGACCCAAAAGCGGCGCCATGGTGATGGCAGTGTCGAGAATCCACATCCGTTCCTTGAGCTTCTTCTCCTCGAGAACCGCCTCGGCCTCGATCAGGTACTCGAGCCTTTCCCCTTCCAGGTCCGACTCCACAAAGAGCCGAAGGATCTTGTTGACGATGAAACTGTCGGATTTGTAGGAGTCCTTGACCATGTTAAGGACCGCCTTCGGGTCGAGTTTCTCCTTGACGTTCTTTCTAAGGACCGCCAGCACCTTTTCTGTCTGGACCTTCTCCTGCCTGAGGACGACGAGGCGCTCGAAACCTACGGCAAGGGCGACCGCGGACATGGGAAGAAGGATGTACATGACCGGTCCACCCTTCATCAGATAGGCAAATGCATTCATTGTCTTTCTCCTTGCGTATGGGATTTCCGGAACCGGAACTCTCTTCTCACATCCGGAATCATCCCACCGCCATTTGAAAGGAGGGTAAATACCAGAAGTCGGACAGGTGACGGGACGGTAAATTTTCTCTTTCAGGGTTCCCATCGAACCTTCTGTTCCCTTGCTAAAATTGCAGGAGGTTTTTCCGGAAGTCCTCAAGAACCCGCCCCGAATGGTGATCATGGATCAGGAAGAGGCTTTCGGGGGATTTCCGCGTGGGACGCACCCGATACCCGAGGATCCCCATAAAGGAATTCACGATCGCCGAAACCATAATCAGTTCAGCGTCGGCGGGAGCCGTCCGTATTTTCTGGAAGCGCCGGAAAACTCAAAACAACAGGGCAGGAACTGTTCGAAGTCTACGCCACCGGAGAGGACGACAAGACGCGATGGCCAGCACGCCTTCGCCCAGGCTCGGCTTTGTGGCAGGAGAGTTCATGCTAAATGTGGGGGATTCATCCGGCTGGCTTAAATATTTTGGCGATGGACCCAATGCCGGCTTTTTTGCGCCCCCCTCGAGAGAGCGGATCTATGAGTTGTTCCTTCGATCAGCCTTCTCGAAGTCTTCAAGAGAATCCTCCGCCAGAGAGGGGAGCACGAAGCGCTTGGGGCCAGGGCCCTGATGATGGAAGGACGCATCGTCGATCTTGAATGCCGATCTTGCCATTCGGGCGGCCATGATCGGCCTTTCGGAAAAGCTTCCTCTGGCCGACAGCGTCCTGTTGGCGACCGCCCAAAAGTTCGACGCCCTTCTCTGGACCCAGGACGGAGACTTCGAAAACCTTGCCGGGGTTTGCTTCATCAAGAAAAAGTCCTGATATCGGAGAATTTTTAAAACGACAAAGGCGGACAAGAAGATCCCGCACCGAATCCCGAAATCAGAAGAGCCCGGCCGTGTCAGACGGGCCGGGCTCTTTCCTGATCGACTCTCACTTTCCGGACCGAAAATCAGATCACGGGACGCCTTCCTTCTCCCCGAAGGGGGTCATGTGACGGATGATCTTTCCCTCGACCATGTACATGATGATCTCGGCCACGTTGGTGGCATGATCGGCAAAACGTTCGAGAGAGCGGCTCACGAACAGGATGCGGATGATGGGGCTGGTCTCCCCGGTATGGCGCTTCAAATTCTCGACGATGGTCTTCACGAGCTCCCGGTGGAGGACATTGACCCGTTCGTCCTCCAAGGTGACCTGGCGGGCCAGGGCGGTATTTCTGGAGACGAAGGCATCGAGGGCCTCCCGGAGCATCCCCCGTCCAATCGTGGACATTTCCACAATGGACGAAGGGACCGGGATGGAGGGCTCGTCGCAAAGCTCCACCACCCGTTCCGAGATGTTGGAGGCAAGATCACTCATGCGCTCGAGGTCGGTGATGATCTTCATGGCGGTAATGACGAAGCGGAGATCCCGGGCCTCCGGCTGATGGAGGGCAATCATGCGGACGCAGTCCTCGTCGATCCCCACCTCCATGGCGTTGACCTGGTGGTCCCGGTCGATGACCCCCTTGGCCTTGACGGAATCCCGTTCCACGAGAGCTTCCGTCGCCTCTTTCATCTGGAGGTCGACCATGTTCCCCATTTCCGTGATCCGGCCCTTGAGCTGCTCGAGCTCGGCATCAAGATGTCGCTGCACCTTAGTCCTTCCTCTTTAGCCGAACCGGCCGGTGATGTAGTCCTCTGTCCGGGGGTCTTCCGGGTTGGTGAAGATCTTGGTCGTATCGTTCACCTCGACCAGTGTCCCGTCCAGGAAAAAGGCCGTTCGGTCGGAGACACGGGCGGCCTGCTGCATGTTGTGCGTCACAATGGCAATTGTATACCGATCCTTCAGGTCCTGCATCAGCTCTTCGATCCGGGCGGTGGAGATGGGATCGAGGGCGGAGGCCGGTTCGTCCAGAAGGATCACCTCCGGTTCGACGGCCAGGGCCCGGGCGATGCACAGCCGTTGCTGCTGACCTCCGGAGAGGGAAAAGGCGGAGCCGTTCAGCCGGTCCTTGACCTCATCCCAGAGGGCGGCCGCCTTCAGGGATTTTTCGACGATATCGGAGAGAACGGAGCGGGACTTCACTCCCTGGATCCGAAGGCCGTAGGCCACGTTTTCGAAGATCGACTTCTGGAAAGGATTGGGTTTCTGGAAGACCATGCCCACCCGCTGGCGGATGAGGACGGGGTTGACGGCGGGACCGTAGATCTCCTCCCCATCTAGGGTGGCCGATCCCTCGACACGAAAATCAAGGAAAAAGTCGTTCATCCGGTTCAGGCTCCGCAGAAAAGTGGACTTTCCGCAACCGGACGGACCGATCATGGCCGTGATCTTGCGCTCATAGATGGTGAAGTCCACATTGTGGAGCGCCTGGGTCTTCCCGTAGAAGGCACTGAAGTTTTTGACCTCGATCTTTGGCACGGGCAAGGCGGGAGATTCGGGTTCCAAAGGGTCTCCTATCCCATTCTCTGGGCGTATTTGCGGCTTCCCCAGGCCAGTAGCCGGATTCCCATGTCCAGAAGAAGGACAATCATCGTGAGGACCAGGGCCGCGGCCATGGCCTTGACGTGAAGTCCCTTCGAGGGTTCATGGATGTAGATGAAGATCTGCATAGCGAGATCCCCGACCGAGCCGTTGGAGCCGACCAGGTTCTTGGGGATGCCGGTGTTGTAGTAATTGGTGAAGATGAGAGGCGCCGTCTGTCCCAGGACATTCAGAACCCCCAGGAGGATTCCCGTGCCGATGCCGGTGATGGCGGCCGGAATGGCGAGGCCCCGGACAACCTGGAAGCGGGAGGCCCCCAGGGCCAGGGCCCCCTCGATGTAGCTTCGGGGAACGTCCCGAAGGGCCTGCTCAGTCACCCGGGTCACGATGGGAATCATGATAAATCCCAGGGTGAGCCCCGCCGCAAGCCCCGAAAATCCCCAGTGGAAGCCGTATCCCGTATTGGTGGAAAAGACATAGAATCCCACCACTCCCCAGATGACCGACGGCACCCCCAGAAGAAGGTCCGACAGAAGCCTCGTCGCCTTGGCGAGAGGCGTGTGGGACTGGTCCCAGAGATAGAGCCCGGCCCAGACCCCTACGGGAACGGAAAGGAGGCTCGCGATGAGAATCAGGATCAGACTTCCGACGATGCCGTTGGCGATGCCCCCTTCGATCCCCACGGGGAATCCCCCGGGCAGGGTGGTGAGGAAGGAGAGGGACAGGGCCGCCTTGCCCCGGTCGTAGGCCACGTAGATGATGGCGAGAAGCGGGGTCACCGCCAGGACGAAGGCCACGGCCGTAAGCCCGCCCAGAAGGGCGTTGCGGACCTTCCGGTAGAGCGACAGACCCTTTTCGGGAAGGACGTTCTCAGCCACCGCCCACCGATCCTGCCAGGCGGCCTCCCATGAGTTTCATGAGAAGCTCCCGGCCCAGCGTGTTCACTACAAGCGAAATCACGAGAAGAATGAGACCCAGCTCGATTTCCGCCGCCGAATAGAGCGGGTCGATCACCGCATAGGTGAAGGTATTGGCCAGAAGGGAGCTGATGGTGTATCCCACGTCCTGGATCGAGGTGGGGATGGAGGCCTGGTTTCCGATCAGGAGAAGGACCGCCATCGTCTCTCCGATGGCCCGGCCGAAGCCCAGGATGACCGAACCGATGATTCCCGGCACGACCGCCGGAAGCTTGACGAAGAAGACCATCTCCGCCTTTGTGGAGCCCAGGGCATAGGAGGCCTCGACCGTCTCCCGGGGGACCATGACGAGCGAATCCCGGGTCACGGTGGCGACCAGGGGAATCACCATGATGCCCACGACCAGTCCGGCCGCGAGGATCCCGTACCCCATGGCGTCTCCATTGAAGAAGTCCCAGTGGCGTCCCAGGGTATTTGCGAGAAAGGGCTCCACGTGATCCCGGAGAAGGGGCACCATGAAGATGATGCCGAAGGCGCCGAAGACGATGGAGGGGATGCCGGCCAGCATCTCCATCAGGGTCGAGACACCCCCGACCAGCCATTTCGGAGAATAATCGGAGAGGAAAAGGGAGGAGAGGATGGCGATGGGAATGGCAAAGAGAAGGGCGATCCCGGTGACCCAGAAGGTTCCCACGATATAGGTCCAGGCACCGAAGATATGGCGGTGGGGGTTCCAGGTCGAGGTCCACAGGAAGGACCACCCGAACTTCGTGATCGATGGCCAGGCCTCGACCAGGCTGACCCCCAGCACGGTGGCAAAAAGGGCCAGGACAAAGAGGCCTCCGACAAGGAGAGTCCCCTGGAAAATCCGCTCCGAGCGATGGATCCTTTGGGTTGAAACCTTCCGGAGATCCCGCAAAACGCTCTTTGTCTCAGCTCCATGTTCGCTGGAATCGGGAGTGTTTGGCCGGAGGCCGGGGGAAGCGGGCAAAAGGGTCGGGGGAGGGACGGCGGAGACTGTGGAGAACGTCTCCTTGGCAAGGGTCTGGCCCTCGTCCATGTTTGACTTCTTGTCGGATTCCAACGTCACTCCCATGACTCTCTCGGTAAAGAAACCGGTCCGGAGACTCTCTCCGGACCGGCGAGATGACAGATGACCAATTCCAGCCGTCCTACCCTCCGGACTCGATCTTGAGACTGTTTCCGGGAAGGAGGCGGTTTAAGATCTTGTTGAGGCGCGGCTTTAACGGCGCGAAGGGAAGAGGCGCAAAACCGGTCTTGACCGTGTACTTTTCATGCTGCCCCTTGGTGAGGGCCCAGATGATCATCTTCTTGACCTCGAGCATCGTGGCCGCCGGAAGCGAGGTGCTCACCATCCAGAACTCGAAATTGGCATCGGGATAGACATCCTTGCCATGGAGATTCCAGACGATCGACCGGTTGAAGTCGTCGGGAAAGGTCGGGTCGTGGAGGGCGGCCTTCCCGGCATTCCGGATCGTCTTCACGGAGCCGACCACATAGTAGCCGTCGAGATTCTTGAGGGCCATGGAGCTCAGATGATACTCGTTGATCCATCCGAGTCCCACGTATCCGATGGCGCCGGGAGTGGCCATGACGGCCGCAACCACCGCATCGGAGCCGTTGTAGCCCGATCCCACCGGCCAGGAGGGGGAAAGATCGCGGCCGATTTCGTCGTACCACTCCTTCGAGGTCTGGGAGAGATAGTCGGTAAAGACGAAGGTGGTTCCCGAGGCGTCAGCCCGGTGGATGACCTTGATCCGCTGGTGGGGAAACTTCACGGAAGGGTTGATGGCGCGGATCGCCTTGTCGTCCCAGAAGCGGATCTTGCCCATGAAGATGCGGGCCAGGACGGGACCGTCCATGCGGATCAGCTTGGATTTTCCGATTCCCGGGATATTGTAGATCACCTGGGTGTCGTCAAAGGCGACCGGAATGGAGGCCAGGCTGCCGTATCGCTTTCTGAGATCCTTGGTCAGATAGGCGTCGGACGCCCCGATCGTGATGTTCCCGTTGGCGGCGTTCGAGATCCCGAAGCCCGATCCGGTCGAGGCCACGGAGATGTGCACTCCCGGATGGCTCTTCATATAGGCGTTGGCCCAGACCTGCTCGAGAGGGAAGAGCATGGTTGAGCCGGAGATGGTGAGATCGGTGGCATTGGCGGATCCGACTCCCGACAGGACAGAGACCACCGCGAGGGCCGCTGCCAGGCCAAAACTCCGCTTGACGAAATTCATGAAATCCTCCTTAAAGGTAGGTTGACCCTATCACAACAAGACGACAGCTCTGTTACAAACCTGTTACAGATCGATGACGGATCGGTCAGGAGACCTCATCCCTGATCCGGTACCCGACTCCCCGGACCGTTTCAATCACGGTGCACGGGTCTTCATGCCGGGACATCTTCTTCCGGAGTCCATGGATATGGACCGACAGATTGTGGTCCTCCACCTCCCAATGCTCTCCCCACAAACTTTTCATGAGCTCCTCCCGACCCATGACGCGGCCGGGATGCCGGATGAGCCGGACTAGAATGCGGAACTCAAGGGGCGTGACAGGAATCCGTTGCCTCTTCCAGCGCACCTCGTGGCGTTCGGTGTCGACGATCAGCTCTCCCACTTCATAACGGGCAGGCGCATCAGGATTATCGTGGGTCCCCGAGCGCTCCCGCCTTAAAAGCGCCCGGATCCGCGCCTGGGTTTCCCGATCCGGACAGGGAAGCGCCAGCACCTCGTCGGCGCCGGATTCGAGAGTCCGGACACGCTCCTCCGGATCCCTCTCCTCCGTCATCACCAGAACCGGGACGCGGGGAAGGTTCCCCCGACCCCGCACGAAGGCGAGAAAGGAATTAACTTCGTTTTTGGAGACCGAGGAATCGAAAAGGATGAATCCGACCCTCTCCCCGCCTGCGGAAATCCTCCGCGCCATCCAGATACCCTCCTCGGCGGAATGGGCCACCCGCACTCTGGGAAAGTCCTCCAGGAGGAGCTTCTTGATCACGATTTCGCGGCTTAGGCTGTTGGCGATGACCAGCGCCACCGCCGGACGGTCTTTTTTCTCTTCCGTCATGCCAGAATCCTCCATGAGGCCACGATAGCCTCTTTGGATGTCTCCCGTATGACGAACCTGTTTCATTTCGATGACACTCCTCTCAAGAGATCCCGGGAAGGACGACCCCTCCCGGGAGGAGTTTTCCCTAGAACAGGTAGAACCAGCTCATCATGACCCGGTTGTCGAGGGCATTGGCGCCTCCCACGTAGACCGCGTCGTACTGGCCGAATTCGAGACCCGCCCGGACGGCCGGGGTAAAGTCGTGCCAGAGGTCGACATAGGTGAAGGTCAGATGGGTGTCGGGTTCGAGATAGGTGTAGAGCCCGTTCGAGCTTCCACCACCGCTTGGAAGATTGGCGCCAAATCCTCCCAAGGCTCCCGAGATCTGCTGGAGATTGGAGGCGTTGTCCACCGCGATACCCACAACGATCGAGGTCCGGGCATCATCCGGGAAGTAGTACTGCAGGTCGGCGTTGTAGGTCTGGATATCAAGCGGGAGGAACTGGTTGTTCATGATCACCCCGTTGCCTGCGAATCCCTGTCCTCCCAAGGTATTGACGGTTGCTCCGCCAAGCCCGAAGGAGAGGTTCGGAAACTGCCAGGCGTCCCCCTGGCCCCAGGTGTATTCGGCCTGGAGGGTCAGGTTGTTGCCGGGCTTGTCGTTGTGGATCGGAATGATCGGCAGGACCAGGTCGACCGCCCCGGCCGCCGTCCAGGAGTTGAAGCCGGTGTTTGAAGTATTGTTATAGACGGGCTTGGATCCGCCTCCGACATACCCCGAGTAGTTCTGCTCGATTCCCGAGATGCCGATGGAGGCCGGGAACTGGCCCTTTCCGGTGTCGCCGATCATCATCTCCGTCATCAGATGGCTGTCGGAGAGCTTGAGCCCTTCAGTAAAGGCCGGGATCCCCCCCGTGGTGGTAGGGGGCGTCATGACCGCAACGGCCGGTTCCAGCATAAGTCCCTGGGAGAGCTCGTCCATGTGGAGGATCTTGTACCAGCGGATCTGGGGGAACCGACCGTAGGCCGTGCCGGGACCCGGAGCGATCTGCAGGTTGTTCTGGATGTTGTAGGGCTGCCATCCGAAGAGGGACCAGTATTGTCCGACCAGGACATTCCCCCAGGAGGGCGTCGTCACGTCGAAGAAGAAATGACGGATCCGGAAGATCGGGTTGGTCACATATCCAAGACCTGAACCCGGACTTGTCCCTGATATGGTTTGTCCACCTGGACTGGCCAGAAAGTCCATTTCCAGGAGGGCCCGGATCTTGTAGCCGTTATAGACCGGGGAGGAGAGGGCGAATCCGATACGGGAGTTGTTCACGTCCATCCCGAACCGCGGGGAATCGACGGTCGACCCATTGCCACTGGCTACCGAAGCATTTGCCGGTGCCGCGTTGAAAGGCCAGTTATTATAGGAATTATTGGAATCATAGACCGTGTCCACCTGGACGAATCCGTACATCGTGGTCACCCACTTCCCCATCATCGTGCTGTAACCGGGGGGCGGAGCGTCCGGCATCAGGTTCTGGAAGGAGTTGTGAAACTCCGAATTGAATTGGTCCATATCCGCCTGTGTGGCCTTCTGGGAGCCGGACGGGGTGCCGGACTGGTTGGTCGCCGTCTGTCCCGGCTGGGAATAGGGCGAATCGGGGGTCAGGTTGTCGGCGAACGCCGGGGTCCAGCCGCCGGCCGCCAGAAGAGCCGCGGCAAGCCAAGCCAGAGCCCGCGCCTTCCTTTTTCCTGTGGTCATCAAGAGGTCCTCCCTAAGTGTGTGGTCCTTACTTAAAGTCCTTAAGAAATCCAAATTTTTTATTTCCCCGGAACGACGCAGGTCCCGGGGATCGGTCCGGAATTCCCCGACATGCGCGGGGGCCACTCCGGACGATGGCTATCCTACCGGGGGAATGAAAAGGGAATCTCAAGGGAATGTGACAAACCGGTGAACGGGAAAAACGCGAAAATCCTCCAAAAGGAGGATTCATGAAGAGAAAAAATTTAGAAAATCAGGCCGTACGAACTGATCGTGAGGCCCTCCCCGCCGGGATCAGGGGGGGCCAAAAAAGAAAGAAGCCGCTCGGAGAGACCATAGGCTCCGGCCACCCGAAGGGCAGAAGTCCTGATATCGGGTCGGATACCAATGAGGTTCGCGATATCCGCGAGATCCTGGGCCCCCCCCCGGCAAAGCACTTGAGAGCGATAAAATCCTCCACACTGCAAACCGTGATTCCCAGATCCGGGAGAAAGGTCCCCCGTTCGACGCGGGTTCCGGCGACCTGGGGAAGGATATCGAAGGGAACCCCCCCGAGTTCGCCCCTGATGACCCAGGGGAGGGGAACATCGGGATCGCCCCAGGTCAGTTGGCTCTCAATCCCCTTGTTCCTGAGAGGCGCATTCATGGCCATCGGCTCCCCTCCCGAAATAAAGTCGGCATCGAGGGTTCCGCGGACATATCCGAAGGCGGAGAGAGCCATGCCTCCGATGAAGGGAAAGGAGTCCGGACCCAGAATCTCCGAAACCGTCCTGGCACAACGGAGAAGGCTCTCCTCTCCGTCCCCTTGAGGGTTCCTATTTCCGGCCATGACCGCCCCGAAAGGCATCGGCATAAGCTCTGGCAAGACGACGCATTTCCGCCGACATCCTTGAACAGAGGCCAAGACGTCTTGCCATACCGGCTGGATTGTCGAGATCCACCGGTTTCAGGGAAGATTTCCCGGACTGCGGGATCCCTCCCCTCCGTTCAAGCTCGTCTTTATCCACCACCTTGCCGTCTCCCGATGAAAGCACCCCCACAATGTTGTCCTCTCTCTCGATCCCAAGCGGGAGGGGTCCTCTTGGCTCGCCGGTCTTCTTCCTTTATTATGAAAGAAGATAATGGAATTTTCACCCTATCCGTCTTCTCACTCCTGAAAGGATCGCCCGTGTCCGTTCTCCTCGAATTTTCCATGAGTCCCCTCGACAAGGGAGAGTCGGTGGGGGATTATGTCGCCCGCTCCCTCGACATCATCGACCAGAGCGGGGTTGACTACCGCCTGAACCCCATGGGGACCGTTCTCGAAGGCGAGTGGGACGAGGTGATGGGGGTGGTCAAAAAGTGCTACGAGCGGATGAGCCAGGACTGCAGCCGCATCAGCGTCTCGATCAAGATCGACGCCCGGAAGGGCCAGACCGGCCGTCTTTCCGGAAAGATCTCCTCGGTCGAAAAGCGTCTGGGACGGCCGGTCAGAAAATCCTGACACATCTCGGGAAAGGATCACGCCATGGACTTGGCCTTCTTCTGGACGGTCCTCTTCGTTCTTGCCATGATCCTTCTTCTCGAAGTCGCATCCCTTCTGCCCCACGGGACCCCGAGACACCGTCTGGCCCTGGGGTGTCTGATCCTTCTGGTGGCCGGGACCTTTGCTGTCACCACCCGGATGATGCTGTCGCACCAGCTTCCGTCCTTCTCTCTCGCCCTGCCCACCTTCTTTCTTTCGTTTCCTTCGTGACCGCGGCTGTCCCTGTCCTGGAGTTCCTCGTCTCCCGCCTCCCCAGGAGCCGTCCAATTTCTCTCCCTCCCGCTTCTCCCCTGCTCCCGTCCTTGCCCCTCCGGACCTCTCGCCCCGGACTTTGGAGACCCCGTCCATGACCCGGAGACCCCGGACCCTGGGTGCGTTTCTCTCGGGCCTTTCCCTTCGCTCTCCCGGCATGGTGCTCTTCACCGTCATCCTGGGCACGACCCTTCCCCTGGCCGACACGACCAGCATGAATGTGGGCCGGCTCTTCATCTCCAGGGCCCTGGACTCCTCCCCCGATGAAACACGCTGGCTGACCGCCGGGTACAGCCTCTTCGTCGCCCTGGGCATCCCCCTCTCCTACCGGCTCAGGGGGCTCTTCGAGGAACGGGACCTCTATTCCCTGGCCACCGCACTCTTCATGGCCGGCTCCGTGATCTCCATGATGGCCCACTTCATGCCGGGGATGATGGTGGGCCGGGCCCTTCAGGGGCTCTCCGGCGGGGTGCTGATCCCGCTGTCCATCACCCTCATCAACGAGAGTTTCCCTCCGGAGAAACGGGCGCGGGCCTTAGCTCTCTTTGCGGTGGGGAACGCCCTCGCGGTGAGCATCGGCCCCACCATCGGCGGCCTTCTCGTCGACACCCTGGGATGGCGCTGGACGATGGGGATTCACCTTCCCGTAGGCTTTCTCACCCTTCTCTTTGCGGCCATCTCCCTCTCCAACCACCCCCGACCCGAAAAGGTCCCCTTCGACCTTCTGGGCTGGATTCTCTTTTTCGGAGCCGGCTTCTTCTGCATGGACACCCTCATGGAGGGAGAGCGCTTCGGCTGGCACAGCACGAACCTCCTTTTCATGGCCCTGGCCTGCCTCCTCTTTTTCTTTTCCTACTGGCTCCATGCGGCACGCCACCTGCGGCCCATCATTCCCCTTGACCTCTTTTCCCACGGAGGATATCTGCTCCTCTGTGCCGCCAACTTTCTCCGGTCGACCGCCATCTTCGGGCGTCTCTACCTTCTGCCCCTCTTCCTCGAGATCTTCTACCATTTCCAGAGCCACCAGGCCGGGATGGTGATCTTCATGGGGGCCATCACCGAACTTCTGATCCCGGTCTTTGCCTTCCTGATCTCACCCGGACGCTCCTTCTTCACCTGGGGCTTCATGGCGGCGGGATCCTTCCTGATCGCCCTCTCGAATGTGGCCTACCTGACGCTTCCGGCCAATTCCTACTCCCTCCCTCTCGTCCTTCTTCCCCAGACGGTCTTCGGCGTAGGCGTCGCCCTGACCCAGGTCTCGCTTGCCCCCCTGGTCCTTCGCACCCTTCCGCCTTCCCTTCACCGGGTGGGGCTGGTCGTCCAGCTGATGATCCAGTTTCTGGGGGGGATGTTCGGGACGGTCTGGGCCCGGCACCTCGTGGACAACATCGCCCCGGCCTTCCATCCCGTCCTCCCCCAGACCTCGGCCCCCCTGCCCCCGGCCCTGGCAGGAAAACTGGCCCGCTCCCTCTCCCAGGCCTTCGCCTACAACGAAACCTTCTTCATTCTGGGAGGCGTCTCCATCCTGGCCGCCCTTTTCATTCTCCTCCTTCCTGCCAAGGAGGCCTGGCCCCCTCTCTTCCCCCTCACTCCCCCCCCGCGAAAAGAGTCCGGAAAGACCCCTTGACCCTGGAGTACACTCCAGGGTCTATACTGTCTCTGAGAAGGATTGCAGGGGGAAATCCCTCCCAGTTTCCTCCTCCTTATGGACTTTTATTTTCGCTGACCCCTCTTGCGAAAGGAGACGGTTCATGGATCCCACCCCCGCTCCCGAAGGCTCCCGGCAAATCCTCCCGGCCCCGTCCAAACCCGGTCTTGTGGCCGTGGCCCTTTCCGCGACCACCTCGCTTCTGGCTGTCCTTTGCTGTGCAGGACTTCCCGCGGCCCTCTCCCTTCTCGGGACCCTGGGGCTAGGAATCCTCCTCAAGAAACACTGGCTCTTTCCCCTGATGACACTCTCCCTCCTGATCGGGCTCTGGGGGGCAATAAAAAGCTTTCAAAGGCACGGAAGCCGGCTTCTTTTCGGGGGTTACCTCCTCTCGGCCGCCGCGCTCCCGCTTGGCATGAAGTTCGCTCCTCCGGTCATGTACGGGGGTCTCGTCCTTCTTCTTTTCGTCACGGGAACCGAACTCGCCCGGGCCCTCCGGAGCCGGTCCTGTTCCGCAAATCACAGGGAGGTCCTCCCATGAGTTCCGAACGTCTCTCCTTCCGGGTTTCCGGCATGACCTGCGACCACTGCGCCCGGACGGTGGAAAAATCGCTCTCCGCAGTCGACGGCGTCGCCGCCTGCCAGGTCTCCTACGCCCAGGGCCGGGGGGAGGCCACACTTTCCGCCCCTGTTCCCTGGGAGACCCTCCGGGACGCCGTCCGCTCCCGCGGCTACGACCTTCTCCCCGACACCGGCTCCGGCTCCGAATCCCCCCTTTCGCACGAACCTCTCCGGGTGGTGATCATCGGGGCCGGCTCCGGCGCCTTTGCCGCAGCCATCCGGGCCTCGGAGCTCGGGGCCACCGTCACGCTGGTCGAGCGGGGAACGATCGGGGGCACCTGCGTCAACGTGGGATGCGTTCCCTCGAAGATCCTGGTCCGGCAGGCCCAGGCGGCCCACCAGGCCGCCCACCCCTCCTTCGAGGGCCTCACGCCGGCCCCTCTCTCCCCATCGGGCTCCCTTCTCGCCCGCCAACGGAAGCTCCGGGTCGATGAGCTAAGAAAGGCCAAGTATTCCGATATCCTGGCAGAGCTTCCCGCGGTCGCCTATCTCCCGGGAGAGGCCCGTCTCCTGGGACCAAAGGAGGTCGAAGTCCGGGGACCTCTCGGGGACACCACGCGCCTTTTGGCCGACCGGATCCTGATCGCGACCGGCTCCCGGCCCCAGGTGCCTCCGGTTCCCGGACTGTCGGAGACGCCCTTCTGGACCTCGACTGAGGCGCTCTTATCCGAGTCGATCCCGCCGCGTCTGATCATCCTGGGAGGAGGGTTCGTGGCCGCCGAGATCGGACAGTCCTTCCAGCGCCTGGGGTGTCAGGTCACCGTCATCATGAGGGGGGCCCACCTTCTCTCCCGGACCGATCCCGATCTGGGCCGGGACCTTCAGGGCTTGCTCGAAAAAGAAGGAATGCGCTTCCTGACCGGAGCCTTTCCGGAGGAGGTGCGCTTTTCGGACGGGCTCTTCCGGGTCATGATGAAAGGGGAGCTCCTGGAGGCGGAGCACCTTCTGGTCGCGACCGGGCGGATCGCCAACACGGAGTCCCTGGACCTTAAAAAGGTGGGGATCGAAACCGACTCCTCGGGGTCGGTCGTGGTCAACGACCGCCTTGAGACGACCCTTCCCGGCGTCTATGCCACGGGAGACTGCACCACCCTTCCCAAATTCGTTTACGTGGCGGCGGCCGCCGGGACAAGGGCCGCGACCAACATGGCGGGGAACGGCCCCGTCACTCTCGATCTTTCGGTCCTGCCGGAGGTGATCTTCACGGACCCCCAGGTGGCGACGGTGGGACTCACGGAGGCTCAGGCCCAAGCGGCAGGGCTCTCCGTCGAGACCCGGACCCTGCCCCTCGACCAGGTCCCCCGGGCCCTGGCGAACTTCGAGACCCGCGGGTGGATCCGGATGGTGGCGGAGGAAGGGTCCGGACGCCTTCTGGGAGTCCAGATCCTCTCTCCCGAGGCCGGGGAGATGATCCAGACCGCCGCCCTGGCGATTTCTGCCGGACGGACCGTCGACGATATCGGAGGAATGCTCTTTCCCTACCTCACCATGGTGGAGGGACTCAAGCTCTGCGCCCAGTCCTTCCGGAAAGAGATCGGGATGCTCTCCTGTTGCGCAGGTTGATTCTTAAGGAAAGGAGACGAGGATGGGACGGACCATCGGGTCTGTGGCCAAAGAGGCGGGGGTGAGCGTCGACACGATCAGGTTCTACGAGAAGAGCGGCCTTCTTCCGGCCGCTCCCCGCCGGGACTCGGGATACCGGGACTATCCGGAGGAGACGGCCCGTCGCCTGGCCTTCATCCGGAATGCCCGGGAGATCGGCTTCACTCTTTCCGAGATCGGGGAGCTCCTCTTACTTCGGCAGGAGGTCCAAAACCCGTGCGAAAGGGTCCGGGAGCTGGCCATGGCAAAGCTTGGAACGGTCCGGGAGAGGATCAGGAATCTCAGGGAGATCGAAGGCCAGCTCGAGGCCCTTGTCGAGGCCTGCGATGGCCAGACACCCCCGGAATGCCCCCTCCTCGACCGGCTCGGCCAAAGGTCCGGGTGAGGCCCTCCTGTGCCCGGGACGGGCCTGACCGACCGGTCCCGGGCCCTTTGTTGACAGATCCGCCCCGCCTTCCCATAATGGAACCTTGTTCCAAAACCCCGGCAAAGCCCTGAGGCTTATTCGTGCCGGGCCCGGACCATCCTCTAAAAAGCGAGCCTCTCCAAGCATGCCGAACCTGATTGTCCTGGGCACCCAGTGGGGTGACGAAGGCAAAGGAAAGATCGTCGATCTCCTGACCGACCGGGCCGACGTCATTGTCCGCTACCAGGGAGGACACAACGCCGGCCATACGATCGTCTCCCGGGGAGAGAAGTTCATCCTCCACCTCATCCCGTCGGGCATCCTCCATCCGGACAAGCTCTGCGTCATCGGCAACGGGGTTGCCCTTGATCCCCACGCCCTGGTCGAGGAACGGGACATGCTGAGAAACCGGGGCGTCACCGTGGACAAGAACCTCCGGATCAGTGACGCCTGCCATCTCATTCTTCCCTACCACCGGGCGATCGACAAGGAATCGGAGAAGTTCCGTGGGACCCGCCGGATCGGGACGACCGGCCGGGGAATCGGCCCGGCCTACGTGGACAAGATGGCCCGCATCGGAATCCGGCTGGGAGACCTGGCCAATCCGGCCCTCTTCCGGGAAAAGCTCGAGCAGAACCTTGCCGAGACGAATTATCTTCTGGAGAAGCTCTACACGACCCACGGACTCGACGCGGAGACGATCTACAATCAGACCATGGCCCTGGCCGACCGCATCCTCCCCTTCATGGACGACACGGCCCTGACCCTCCATCGGGCCATCCGGGACGGGAAGGCCCTGCTCTTCGAAGGGGCCCAGGGAACGCTTCTCGACGTCGACCACGGGACCTATCCCTTCGTGACCAGCTCCAACTCCTCTGCCGGGGGCGCGCTCACCGGGACCGGCGTAGGTCCCACCGCCATCGACCGGGTGCTGGGAGTGACTAAGGCCTATACGACCCGGGTCGGCTCCGGGCCCTTTCCCACCGAGCTCATCAACGAATCGGGGGAGTATCTGAGAGAGAAGGGACAGGAGTTCGGCGCGACCACCGGACGGGCGCGCCGGTGCGGATGGTTCGATGCTCCCGCGGTCCGCTATGCCTGCCGGATCAACGGGATTTCGGAGATCGCCCTGACGAAGATCGATGTCCTCGACGCCCTTCCGACCCTCAAGATCGCGACGGGATACGAGATTCGCGGAAAGAAGGTCGACGAGTTTCCAAGGCGGGTGGAGATTCTCGAGGCCGCCCGGCCCATCTATGAAGATCACCCGGGCTGGAGCCAGCCCACAGCGGGAGTCCGGAACTTTGACTCCCTCCCCGACAACGCCAAGCGCTACATCGCCCGGATCGAGGAGCTGATCGAGGTTCCGGTGACCGTCATTTCCACCGGTGTGGGCCGGGAAGACACGGTCATCCGTCAGGACCCGTTCGCCGCCAGATAAAGAGGGGAGAGGCTTTCGAGCCGGACGGCCAGCCCTTCGAGGGTGGTCTCAAAGTCCAGGGTCCATCCGAGATCACACCCCGCCGTCTTGAGCCCGATCAGACGCTCCCCGATCTCCCGGGGACTTTTTTGAAGAGGCGGGGCCACAAGCCCCGTCCCATGGACCGGATCGTAGTCCTGGAGGTCTTTGTGGGTCCGAAACCACGCCACCGCCTTCGGATCCTCCCGAAGCCAGCGCCCCAGGGCCTTTTTGGGCCCCTCCGCCTCGTCCTTCACCACGAACCTGACCGAAGCCCCTCCCTTGCCGATAAAGACTCCCATATGTCCCCAGGCCTTGTACCCCCGCCTGGCGGGCCCCAGTGCCAGCCAAGTTTCGTTGGGAGGATTGACCCTCCGGCGCATGTGGCTCGCCACATGGGGAAAGACGGGAAGCCCTCTTTCGGTCATGAGCTCTGAGAGCCGCTCGGCAAGGTTTACAAGCGCGGGGCGCACTGTCTTTCGGATGGGCCCCATCCGCTCGGAAAAACCTTCGATATCAAAGACCGCAGTCCATGCGGGATCGAGATAGTCCTTCACCTTTTCCATCGACATCCTTTGTTTTTATCCCAGATGTTGTCCCCGGGCCCCAGGGGCCCTTCCGAAAAGCCTAACGGGTACCGCCCCGCGAGGTCAATGGACAGGACGGATTTTCTGGCAAAACGGATCCGCGGCCCTCATACATCAAATCGTGCTCTATGAGACAAATCAGAGAAATCTCGCCTTCCTCTCCAACGACACCGGAGTCTCGACGACCACGGTCAAAAACTGCCTCTCCGTCCTCAAGGCCTCCTACATCCTGTTCGAATTACCTCCCTGGTTCGAAAATGTCGGCAAGCGGCTGGTCAGGTCCTCCAAGCTCTATTTCGTTGACACGGGGCTCGCCTCCTTCCTCCTGGGGCTCCAAACGGAGGATCAGGTCAAAAGGGAGTCCTCCGGGGAAGTTTGCATGAAAACCTGGTGGTCGGAGAAATCATGAAAGGGGCCATAAACCGGGGGAGAAGACCCGACCTCTTTTTCTACCGGGACTCCAAGGGGAACGAGGTCGCCCTTCTGGTCCGGGGGGTGGGCGGATTTTTCCCGTCGAAATCAAGTCCTCCGAATCCTTCACCCGGGACTTCCTCCGGGGGATTCGAACATTTCAAGGCCTTGGGTCTTCCCAGGACCGCCCGAGGACTCCTCCTCTCTAACGGGGAACCGGAGTGCGAGACCGAAGGCCTGAGAATTTCCAACCCCTTCGCCCTCGACCGAGACCTCTCTGGGACCTCCTCACCGGGTCTGCCTCCCCTCCTGAGGGTCTTTGGACACCTTAAAATCCCCATTCCCTCGTTGACCCTGGACGGTTCGGAAGATGCTGGGCAAATCTCATCCTGAGCCGATCAAACCCGGGCCCGAAAGGATCCGTTTTCCCGCAAGGGGTGATCACGGGTCGCGCTCCATGTATAATGGATTCCAGAACGAAATCACATGCCCAAAAACGGGCGCATGACCGTTGTTTTCGGCCGCAGATTCCTGCGGAACCGGAGAATGTCGGCCTGGCCGGAAACAATCCTGGAGATTTCCCTTGGACCATAAGCCTGTTTCCTGCGCGGAATATTACCACGAGGAGACCAAATACAGCCGGACGACCATCCATCGCTTCCGGTCCCTGGACTATTCAAGAAAGCCCGCCCCCTTCAAGGACTACCAGGCGGACAACCCGATCAGCCTCGTCCCCTTTCTCCCCTTCAGCCATATCCCCTTCACCCGGAATCCCCTTCCGGTGGCTCCCCCCCAGCCCCCCACGCCCTGGGGGCTCTCGGAGATCTCCCGCCTCCTCTTCTTTTCCTACGGGGTCACCGCCATCATGGATTCCCCCAAGATCGACAAGACCTACATGAGGGCTGCCCCGTCGGCCGGAGGCCTCTATCCGGCGGAGATCTACCTCGTCATCCGGGACCAGCCCTTCCTAAACGACGGGATCTACCATTACCACGGGAAGGAGCATCACCTCGTCCCCGTGATCGAAGGATCCTTCTGGGAGAAAATCTCCGCCTACTTTCTCCATCAGCCGGCGCTCTCCGAGGCCGGATTCCTGATCCTCCTCTCGGGGATCTACGAACGCTCGGCCTGGCGCTATGGCGAGCGGGGGTACCGGCGCATCCTTCTCGACACCGGACACCTGCTCTCGAACCTCACGCTCATGGCGAAGGAATCGGGATTCCTGGCCTATCCCCTGTCGGGCTTCCAGGACACCTCCATGAACTCCCTTCTCTTCCTCGGGGACACAAACGAGATCTGCCTCACGGGTCTGGCCATGGTCCACGGCGAAACCGCCTACGAACCCATCCCCTGCACCCCCCTCCTCCCCTCCCCGGCCCATCCTCCCTATACGCCGCCGGAGGCCCCGGAGACGGGAGATCTATTCCGGGACCTCCACAGTCTCTCCGCGATCGGTCCCGAGCCCTTCGCCCCTCCGCTCCTCTGGTCGGGGGAGGGGGAGTATGATCCCACCCTCCTTCCGGTCTCCCGGTTCACCCCCCAGCGAGATCCCGTCGCCCTGACCGACAGGGAAATCGACTTCGACGAGAACCTCTCCCGGGATCTCCTGACCCGGCGGTCGGCCCGGCAGTTCTCGGGGGATCCGCTCCCGTTCGAGGATCTCTCGGCCCTTTTGAACTTCGGATACAATCTCTCGGCAGACCCCGTGGCCGATCCCGCCCTTCCCCCGCTCTTTTTCGGACCCCGTCTCTTCTCTTCCTTTCTGGTCGTCAACTCCGTCGATCTCCTGATGCCCGGACTTTATCACTTTTCCCCGGACTCGCGGGAGCTGACACTTCTCAGAAGGGGAAACATGGCCGAAATCGCCTGTGAATTCTCCCTGGGACAGGATCTGGCCCGGGACGCCTCCTGCCTGCTCCTCCAGGTCGCCAACCTCCCCCGGCTGGTTGAGCGCTACGGAAACAGGATCTACCGGACCCTCCACATGGATGCCGGCATCATCGGGGAGCGGCTGAACCTGGCGGCTGTGCACATGGGCCATGGATCAAGCGGCATCGGAGGATTTTTCGACGACGAGATTGCCGAATTCCTGGGACTTTCCACCACCTCCGCCGTCCTGTACCTGACGGTCCTGGGAACCATTCCGCGGGCCTAACGACGCTCTTGTAAGGGAGGTCCCTTGTCGGTCATCAGGCTTCTGCCCCTGTCGGAGCTTTCACGGCTCCGGGAGATCGTCCATATCCTTGTGAAATACGGCTTCGAAGACCTGGTCGGATTCTTGCGGCTCAATCCCCTCAAGGCGGCGGGGGACCGGCTCCTTTTCCGCAAGCCCCCGGCCTCCGAGCCCCGGCCGGTCCGTCTCAGGAAGGCGCTCGAGGAGCTGGGGCCCACCTTTTCGAAGCTGGGCCAGATTCTCTCGGCCCGGCCCGATCTCCTCCCTCCGGACTACATTGCCGAGCTCTCGCGCCTCCAGGACCGGGTTACCCCCCTGCCCTTCGACCAGATCGAGGGCCTCCTCGAAGAGGCCTGGGGATGTCCCGCCCGGGAACGCCTGGCCCGGCTCGACCCCGAACCCCTGGGGCAGGCCACCATCGCCCAGGTCCACCGCGGAATGCTCCCCGACGGAACGGAGGTGGCGGTCAAGGTCCGGCGTCCGGGAATCCTTCCGAAGGTCGAGGCCGACCTCTCCATCCTGGCCGTCCTGTCAGGACTCCTTGAGGACAACCTGGAAAAATCCCGTCGCTTCCATCCCCGCGAGGTCGTGAAGGAGTTTTCCCGGATCCTCCGGCTCGAGCTCGACTTTACCCACGAGGGAAAGAACATCGAGCGGGCCGCCCGCCACTTCGCCTCGGATCCGGAGATCGTCATTCCCCGTTATTTCCCGGACTATTCGACGGACCGCGTGCTGGTCCTCGAGTTCCTCGACGGCATCAAGATCGACCAGACGGACCTCTACCCCATGATGGGCACCACCCCTGAAATCATCGCGCGGGTCGGGGCCCGTTCCATCCTTAAGCAGGTCTTCGTCTTCGGATTCTTCCAGGGAGATCCTCATCCGGGAAACATCCTGGTCCTCCCCGGATCCCGCATCGGCATTCTCGATTTCGGCATGTTCGGCACCCTTTCGAAAACCTGGCGGTCTCTCCTGGGGGATCTCCTGGTCGCCCTGTCGGACAACGACACCGCCCGCGTCATCGGGCTCCTTCGACGGATGGAGGCCATCCCTGAAGACTGCGACGCCCTCCGTCTCGAGTCGGAGCTCTCCCGCTTCCTGGAAGAGTTCGTGAACCAGCCCCTCTCAGAAATCCGGATCGACCTTCTGGCCTCCGAGCTCTTCGCCATCTCCCGGGAGCACGCCCTCAAGCTTCCGGCGGAACTGGTCCTCCTTCTCCGGGCCCTCGTCATCATGGAGGGAATCGGCCGCCAGCTGGACCCCTCCTTCAACATGCTCGAAGAGGCCCGGCCCTTCATCGTCTCCCAGTTCCT
>JAKAWK010000004.1:0-6748 GCA_021827365.1 Nitrospirota bacterium | reverse complement strand
GACTCTCCGAGATCTTCCGGAACATGAAGATCTCCTCCCGGACCCTTCTGCGGGTCCTGTCGGGGCTCCCGGAACGGCTGGAGCGTCTGGTCGACACGGCGGGAGCGGGAAAGTTCCGGATCGACTTCTCGCTTCGCCACCTCGACGATCTGATCCGGGAGATCGACCGCACCGGCAACCTTCTCTCCCTGTCGATCCTCGTCTCCTCTCTCGTCATCGGATCGGCCCTGATTTTTTCCGCCTCCCTCTCCTCCCATTCCTCCTTCAAGACCCTGGGCCTCATCGGGTTTTCAGGGGCCGGGATCCTGGGCTTCTTCCTGGCCATCGTCATTCTCAGATCGCGACGTTTCTAGGTAATCGGAGTGCTACGGATCGATCGACTTCAGGAGAACATCCGGACGATGTCGTCGGCCCAGAGAAGGGACTCGGTCTGGGCCTCGGCAATCCGGGCGGCAGGGACGGGAACTTCGGTCAGGAGGCGGTCCAGCGACTCTGCGGAGCGTTCGACGCTTCCCGCAAAGGAGAGGAGGAGCCCCAGGGAACCTGTGCCCTCGAGAAGAGCCCGCCGGACCTCCTCCCGAAGCGGGAGCCCTTCCAGAATCTCGGCCACCGTCACCCCCAGAAGGGAGTCGGAGAGAGAAAACATCCCGGTCAGGAAGGCCTCCTCCGGATCGGGCTTTCCCGGTCCGGTCCAGGATTCGGCCAGAAGCTCCATCAGCCGGGCCCGGGTGACGGCCATCTGGAGTACCGGGCGGGCATAGCGGTTGTCCGACATCGACGAGGAGAAGAGGATCAGCTCGAGCCAGCGCCGGATCTGGGCCCGGCCCATGGCCAGAACCGCCTGCCTGAGATCGGTGATGACGCGGGAGGGGCTTTTGCCGACCACATTGGCAATCCGGATGAGCGAGGCGGAGAGATCGATGTGGGGACGGACGGCCTTGACGATCTCCTCCGTTGTGGCTTCGGCCAGGACCATGGCCAGGATCCCCGTCACAGCCTGCCTCAGGGGATCGACCTTCCGGGAGGCCAGAATGACCGGCCGGGCGAAGAAGAAGCCCTGGAAGTATTCGAACCCCATCCCCATGGTCTCTTCAAGCTGCCGGGGAGTCTCGACCTTCTCCGCCAGAAGGGAGAGCTTGCGTCCCGCGATCTCCCGAACGACAGGCAGGAGATCAGACTCGGAGATGCCCTGAATGTCGACCTTCACGAGGGAGACCAGATCCAGGAGGGGCGCCCAGGCCTGGCCGTGGCCCACATAATCGTCCAGGGCCAGCGTATATCCCCGGCTCCTGAGCTCCCGGCAGCGGGAGACGGTGGTATCGTTGACCGGGACCGTCTCGAGGATTTCCAGGACGAGATCCTGCGGGGGAAGCAGAAAAATCGCGTCCTCCATCAGGAAGTCGAGACCGATGTTGACAAAACCCCGTTTTCCGCCCAGAACCTGCAAAAGCCCCACCTCCATGAGGGTATCCACGATGACGCGGGCGGTGGCCTGCATGTCATCGGAGACGCGGGCCTCATTCTTTCTGGTCTCCCGGAAGAGCAGTTCGTAGCCCTGGACCGATCCGTCCCGGCCGAAGATGGCCTGACGGCCGATCAGGAGATCACGGGGGAGACGGCTTGAACTCATGGGGCTCTCCAGAACTTGTATTTGAAGGGCGGCGGATTTCCGACTCCTCCGGGGAAGTCCCCTAAAGGAGAGACAGAGGTTAGGGGTTCAGTCATAGGCGACCATCCGGCCGACACGCTCGAGAGAGCGCAAAAGGATCTTCCGGAAGAGATCGTCATCGATTCCCAGATGTTTCAGGGCCCCGACAAGACCGGGGTCGACAAAGACATCGTCGGGATGGGCAAGTCCAATCGCCGAGGCGATCTGGTCTCCCACCATGCACAGACAGGCCAGGTCCCGCCCGTAGCGCGACTTCTCGTATTCGTGATGCCAGAGGATCGCATCGACAAGACTCTGGGGCAACTTGAACTTTCGGGCAAACCATCCGCCGATGAAGCAATGGTTGAAGCCCAGGAGGTCTTTCTCCTGTTTCCAGTCGGGATCCCGCTTGGACGCATCGGCAATCTGGATCTGGGAGAGGAAAAAATTCCCGGCGGAGACCGCCAGGACGACCTTCCCGATGTCGTGAAGGAGACCCGCCGTCTCTGCCGTGTCGGGCTCGGGAAACCGGATGGCTTCCGAGACGATCTGACAGCAGATCGCCGTGGCCCGGCTGTGGGCCCAGATCTCCCGAACTCCCAGGACGTGTTTGTACCTCGAAAAGACCGGGATTCCCAGACACAGGCCCTTGAGGGGCCCGAGCCCGATGATCCGCACCGCCTGGTCGATGCTCGATGCGGGATTGGCCATCAGGTAAGCCCCCGAATTGGCATACGAGATGAGGCGGGTCGTAAATCCCGGATCCCGCTTGATGATCTCCCCGACTTCGTGCATGGTCGTCCGGGAAGACCCGAGGGCAAAGAGAACCTCGCTCACGACCTCCGGCATCGCCGAAAACCCGTTTTCCCTCTCGAAATCCTCGAAGATCCGGTCGTGTTCGTCTGTCACCACGAGGATTTCTCCCCCTTTTTCCCTTTTTGACCCTTCTGGCCTGCCAAAAGAGCGAGTTCTATCTCTTATCCAGGTAAAACCTCTCGACCACCTCCCTGATCGTGGTCTTGAGCCCAAGCTCGGCTCCCTCGGCCTGGAACCGGGACAGCCTCTTGTCAAGAGACAGAAGTTCACGCCGGATCGCCTCGTCCGATTCGACCCGGTCGATGGTTCTCCGGTCCTCGATATAGACCTCCCTCACACCCCGGGACAGAAGGAGATTCCTGAGATGGTCGTCGAGGGCTATGGGAGCCCTCACGAGAAGCCGTCCGAGAGGATCGACCACGTCCGCGACAATCACCGACCCCGGAGCGAGGGAGAGGAGGCGGACCGGGAGCTGTTTCATAGGGTGAAACCTCTTTTGTTGACCGGGGAGATTGCCAAAAGTCCGGTCCGGTGAGCGGGAAGGCCCGCCTTCCCCGGGTTCAGGGAACTTTTGAGATTATCGCACACCTCTCCCCTTCCTGCCGACCCGGTCGTCGCCTTGGGGGAATCCGGGTCGGCAGGCGGAGAAAACAAGGAGGAGAGCCTAGATATCAAGGGGGATGACCTCGGTTTTGGGAAGGAGTTCCGCGAGCTGGGATTGTGTAAAGATGGCCGTCCCGGGCTGGGCGGCGGTTCCGCTTCCGCAGGCCACCGCAAGGCGCAGGGCCTCACCCGGGGAGTCTCCCCGGGAAAAGGCCGCGATCAGTCCTGCCACCATGGAGTCCCCCGAACCGACCGTGCACTTGACGATCACCGGGGGAGGCTTGGCCAGAAAGCTCCCTTCCGACCCCGACAGAAGAGCCCCCTCAGCCCCCAGAGAGACGCAGACGTAGCGGACGCCCTGGGAGACAAGGATCCTGGCCTCCGCCGCCACATCCTCGATTTTGGGGACCTCCTTTCCCAGAAGCAGGGAGAGTTCGTAGCGGTTGGGCTTGATCAGGAAGGGACGATGGACCAGGGATTCCCGGAGGAGGTCGCCATGGGCATCCACGATAGCCTGTCCGCCACAGTCGTGGACACGGCGGACCATCGTTCCGTAGATGCCGGAGGGAACCCCCGGCGGAACCGACCCCGAAAGGACGCCGAATCCTCCGGCCACGTGGTCCAGAAAGTCTCCAAGGAGCCGGTCGAGGACCTCCGGGGGAACGAAGGGACCGATCCCCGTCACCTCGTACTGGACCGGAGGATCGGCCTGGAGGATGGTGGCGTTGATCCGCGTCTCCCCGGCCACACGTTCGCAGAAGACGGCGTCGATCTGGTCCTCGAGGAGCCTTTCCAGAAGGATTCCGGCGTTGCCGGCCATGATGCAGTGGTTTCTTGCCAAAACCCCCAGCACCCGGAGGGCCCGGCCCACATTGATCCCGTTTCCGCCAGGGTCGGTGCGGGTCGCAGTGGCATGGCTCTTCTGGTCGGAGACGAGACGGGAAACCTCATAGGAGACATCGACGGCGGGATTGAGCGTAAGTGTCGCAATGGGACGAGAAGGTGCGGATGGCGCGATCATGGCCTCCCCCGGGACGTCATTGGCAAGCTCTCCTCAACAGCAGGAGGTTGTCTTGCCCCACTATACAGGAGCAGGGCCCGAAGACAAAAGCCTCCCGAAGGCTCCTCCCAAATCAACCCGGAGCTCTTAAGCCCCATCCTCTTCCGGGCCTGCGACATCCACCCGGTAGTCTGTCCCCTCCCAGCGCTCCTCCTCCGGCCAGAAAAAGGTGAAGAGGAGGAACTGCCCCCTTTTGAGGCCGGTCACCGGAAGAACGGCCCCCTCGAATCCCAACCCCAGGGGGCGGGAGGGGGTGTCGCAGGGATTGTCCCAGCCGTCGACCCCCCAGTGGAGCAGGGCCCGGCCTTCGAAGATGAACCTGAGCTCCCGGCCCTCCGGGAGGGTCCGGATCTTGTGGCGATGGCGCCAGAGGACCCAGGAGATCTCGGGCCGCACGCCCTGGTACCTCTCCCAGGTCTTCTGCGGGCGGTCGACGGGGATCTTCCGCTCGTGGCTGTTGGCAAGCTTGATGAATTCGGCATGGGCCCAGACCAGGGGCATGGCCGATCCCGTCGGCCGCCCCGGCCAGAGATCCCTCTCCGGGACCGGGACCGAATCCCAGACCTGCTCCGGGATGAGACCGCCGGGGTTCGCCATCTCCGCCATGGACCGGAGGTAGGGCAAAGGGCTTTCCCCGGCGGTGAGCGCCGCATGGCCCCTCTCTCCCGCGAGCAGGGGCCAGAGGCGTCCCCGGCCGGTTCCGTCGAAGGGATCCCCGTTGGCATGCTCTCCGTAGCCGTCCCCGTTGTAGCGGTACCAGGCGGGGCCTGCCGGGGTGTCGGACCGGAGCAGGCTGTCGACCGCCCGGAGGGACTCCCGGACCG
Organism: Nitrospirota bacterium; assembly: GCA_021827365.1. Classification (GTDB taxonomy): domain Bacteria; phylum Nitrospirota; class Leptospirillia; order Leptospirillales; family Leptospirillaceae; genus UBA4572. The sequence goes on along the minus strand of JAKAWK010000004.1, from coordinate 1,797 downwards.
GAGGATCGGAAAATGACCGCAACCCGTACCTGACAAGCTGGAGGAAGTCGGTGCTGATCTGGTCGCAGGCCGGAAGTCCCGGATCGTGGCAGCGGTTCTTGATCAGAAGCGGCATCCCCTTGGCCGCGGCGTCTTCCAGGATCTCCCCGGGCACCGCCCGGAGATAATAGCCCGAAATCTTGAGCCTCTCCGCAAGCGGAGTCTGTCCGGACCAGGTCCAGCGTTCGATCCGGGCATTCCAGGTGTCGGCAATCCAGTAGGCGATCTCCCTCTCCCCGGGATCGAGAAATTCTGCCCCGTCCACCAGGGCGGCGATCGAGACGGCCAGGGTGAAGAGGTTGATGCCCGGGTCCTCCTCCCATCGGTCCTGGCCGGTCACCGGTCCTTGGCGAATGATGAAGCAAAGCGCCCGCACAACCATCTGGCGGAGCCCTTCCGCGGAAAGCGGTCCATAGTTTTCGAGGGCCGCGGCCAGGAGAACGGGGAAGGCCGCTTCGTCGAGCTGGAGGCCCTGCCAGTAGGGTTTTCCGCCGAGCCACTGGTTCTGGAGCCAGTGGCCGTCTTCCTGCTGCGTGGCCATCAGGTAGGAGAGGATCCGGTGGACGGTTGCTGTGTCCTCCATGGCCAGAAAGGCCCCGGCGCTCTCGGTCAGGTCGCGGCTCCAGACGAGATGGTATCCCCCACGGCTGTCGGAACTCTCCCCCCACGGAATGGAGAGACTTGCGATCAGGGCTCCGGGAAAGGTTTTATCCTCATGGGTTTTAAGGACCATGGCCGAGGTCCGGTAAATCCGGACCAGGGAGTCAGGAAGGCCGGGAGGAATCCTGAGGCCCGCCTGCCACCGCCTCCACCTCTCCACCTGCTCCTCCCACTGGCAACCGAAGCCTTCCATGAGAGAGGAGAGAGCGAGCGTCGAGGCCGCCTCCCAGCTCTGGGAAAAGGCCAGGGCCAGGGTGCCGGAAGGTCCCGCCTCTCCCATGAGGGCCACCTCTCCCGGTCCCGCCTCCCCGTACTCCCAGGCCATCCGTCCGTTCCGGAAAAAGTCCTGCCAGCCGTCGCTCTCCCCGACCTCGCCGCAGGAGGTCCGGAGAAAAAGATCCTCCCCGTCGGAGCGTATTCCGGCCAGGGAGAGGGCGAAGGGGCCCTGAAAGGCGGCCAGGACCTTCCGCCCGTGCCAGGTCCGGCAGAGGGCCACATTGTCGTGGGCCTGGCCCCCCAGCCTTGTCGCAAGGAGGGGATAGAGCCGAAGGGTCGGCTCTCCCGTGAGCCGGTAGTCGATGAGGACCGCATCGCGGGAGGGAGAGGCCACGACCCGGATCTCGAGACGGAACCGTTCATGCTCGTGGACGATTTGGACCGCCGGAACCCCGTCTCCGGCCAGGGAGAGCTCGTAGCGTCCGTTGGTCCGGAGCTCCGACCAGAATCCCCGGTCGTCCGCCACGAGAAATCCCAGGTCCCGGATCTGGGGAATGTCGATCCGGGGCGAGTAGACTTCGGTCAGGATCCCCTGAGCCACGGTGAACCAGACCCGGGAGGATCCCAGGGACCCGCCCACCATGTCCTTTTTGGCCGTGCTCCAGACCGGCCGGGAATACGATGCCTTCGGTGCCTCCACGCCTCCTCCTTGCCCTTCAGGGGATCCCCCGCGATTGTCATGCCCCGGCCATTCTCCCATGAGCCACCGGAGGGGAACAACCGCAACTTCCGGCAGATTCTTTAAAGCTCTTTCGGTTCTTGCAGGAACAGACCGGCTTGTTGGCCTTTCGGCTTTTCTGCTATTCTCGAAGACACAAGATC
>JAKAWK010000097.1 GCA_021827365.1 Nitrospirota bacterium | reverse complement strand
CCTGGGGGTGAATGGCCTTTTTGTGATCTCCCACGGCCGTTCCAACAGCCTCGCCATTTCCAATGCCATGGGCATGGCCGATCGTCTCGCCAAATCGGGGCTGACCTGGACGATCGCCCAGGATATCGCCAAAATCCCGACCGGGGGGTCCATTCCATGAGCTCTCCTGTCGCGGTCATCACGGGGACCGGCTCCTACGCCCCCTCCCGGATCATGACCAATGACGACTTTGCTGCCTACCTCGAGACCAGCGACAGCTGGATCAGGGAGCGGACGGGAATCCGGGAGCGTCGCATCGCTGCCCCCGACGAGGCCACGAGCGATCTGGCCGTTTCCGCGGCCAATCGGGCCCTCGAAGCTGCCGGTCTTCCACCCGCCTCCCTTGACGGGATCCTCCTTGCGACCGCCACCCCGGACCTTCTGTTTCCCTCCACCGCCTGCCTTGTCCAGGCCCGACTCGGGGCGGACAAGGCCTTCGCCTTCGACTTGAACGCCGTCTGTTCGGGCTTTGTCTACGCCATGAGCGTCGCCAAGAGCATGATCGAATCCCAGGCGGCGCGGCGTCTGTTGGTGATAGGATCCGAGGTCATGAGCCGGACACTCGACTGGTCCGACCGGGGGACCTGCATCCTTTTCGGGGACGGGGCCGGGGCGGTGGTGGTCGAGGCCTCGACCACGGCCCAGCGGGGTCTCGAGACCTTCCGGCTGAGGGCCGATGGCCGTTACTGGGAGATGATCCACGTTCCGGGCGGCGGAAGCCGGAAGGCAGGGATGGAACCCTCCCCTTATATCCGGATGAAGGGAGGGGAGACCTTCAAGATGGCGGTCCGCTCCCTCCAGGAGTCTGTGATGGAGGTCCTGTCGGCCTCCGGGGTTTCCCCCGGGGAGATCGACCTTCTGGTCCCACACCAGGCCAATATCCGCATAATCGACGCCCTGGCTTCCCGCCTTGGACTTCCTCCGGAGAAGGTGATGATCAACATCGAACGGTACGGAAACACCTCGGCCGCCTCCGTCCCCGTGGCCCTCGACGAGGCGGTGCGTGGGGGAAGGGTGAAGGAAGGAAGCCGCCTCCTCCTGACCGCCTTCGGGGCCGGCGTGACCTGGGGGTCGGGCCTCCTCACCTGGGAAGCCGAAACACAGAAACGGAGTCGCGAGTGAAAACAGCCTTTCTTTTTCCCGGACAGGGCTCCCAGTATCCCGGGATGCTCGACGGCTTCGACCGGCCGGAAGAAAAACGCCGGATTTCCGAGGCCTGCGAAATTCTGGGAACTGACATTCTGGCCATCTCCCGGAATGAACCGCCCGGATCCCTGGACCTCACCTTCTGGACCCAGCCCTCCATTCTCCTGGCCAGCATTCTGGCCCTCGACCGGATCCGTGAGACCCGGGCGCCCGATGTGGTCCTGGGACACAGCCTGGGAGAGTATTCGGCCCTTGTCGCAGCCGGGGCCCTCTCCTTCGCCGATGCCATCCGGCTTGTCCATATGCGGGGCCGCTTCATGCAGGAGGCTGTCCCCGAAGGGGAAGGCCTGATGGCGGCCGTCCTTGGACCGGAGCGTGAACGGGTCGAAGAAATCCTGGCCAAGGTTCAGAACGGGGAACCGGGAGTTGTGTCAGTGGCCAACGACAATTGTCCGGGGCAGTGTGTGATCGCCGGATCCCGCCAGAGGGTTCTTCTCGCCATCGACCGACTCAAGGAGGCCGGGGTCCGGAAGGTCGTTCCACTGCCGGTCTCCGTCCCCTCCCATACCCTCCTCATGCACCGGGCGGCCCTAGCGATGAAGGATCTCCTGGCTGATGTGGCCCTCTCCCCCCTGACCGTTCCCTATGTTCCAAACGTCACGGCCCGTCCCCTGGGTCCTGGTGAAGTCTCCCGCGAAATCCGTGAGCTCCTGGTGCGCCAGATGGAGAGTCCCGTCGAATGGAGGCGGTCGGTCGTGGGCCTTCTTCTGGAAGGGGTAACCCGCTGTGTGGAGGTGGGGCCGGGGTCGGTTCTTGCGGGACTTGGCAAACGAATCGAGCGGGGAATGGAGTCCCAGGCGGAGAAGATCCTCTGGGAGACGACAGATCGCAAGGAGGAGGGAGCGTGAAGGAGCAGGAGACCGAACCCAGGCTTTCTGAGCAGGTGGCCCTGGTCACCGGAGCCAACCGGGGAATCGGCTGGGCCATCGGAGGGGCGCTTCTCGCGGCCGGTGTCCGGGTCGCCTTCGGCTGCCGCACCGGCGCGGACGCCGTTCAGGAAAGGATCCGGGCCCTTCCCGGGGGTGAACGGGGGGCGGCGGTCGTCCTCGACATGAGCGATTCCGCTTCCATCGAGGCAGCGCTTGATTCAGTATTGCATCGATGGGGTAGGGTTGATATTCTTGTGAACAATGCCGGCATCGTGCGTGACAGACTTCTCTTGCGCATGGACGAAGCGGAGTTCCGGGAGGTGATCGATGTCAACCTGGTGGGTCCCTTCCGGATGGTGAAGGCGGTCCTGCGTCCCATGATGAAGCAGCGTTATGGGCGGATCGTTTCCATCTCGTCGGTCGTGGGGGCGACCGGAAATGCCGGCCAGGCCAACTATGCGGCTTCCAAGGGAGGGCTCGAAGCCTTCTCGAAATCGGTGGCCCTTGAAGTGGCTTCCCGGGGCATCACCGTCAATGTCATAGCTCCCGGCTTCATCGAAACAGACATGACGGCAGGACTTCCCGAAAACGTGACAAGCGGGGTTCTGGAACGGATTCCCGTCCGGCGTTTCGGCCGGGGAGAGGAGATCGCGCATGCGGTCCGCTTCCTCGTCGATCCGGCGGCGGGATATATCACGGGCGCCGTGGTTCCCGTGAATGGCGGGCTTTACATGCCGTAGGCGGCAGGATCCGGGGAGGCTTCCCGGATCATAAAAATCCTTCAAGGAGGTTTGTTTTCATGGCGATCAATGATCGGGTCAAGAAAATTATTGCGGAACAGCTTGGGGTTGAGGAGGAGGAGGTTCATCCGGAGTCCCATTTCGTCGAGGATCTCGGAGCCGACTCTTTGGACACAGTCGAGCTGGTGATGGCCCTGGAGGAAGAGTTCGGAATTGAAATTCCTGACGAGGATGCGGAGAAGATTTCGACTGTCCAGAATGCGGTCGACTATATCAGCGAGCGCGTCTGATGGGGATTCGTCCCCTTCAGGACCGGAGAGTCGTAGTTACGGGAGTGGGAATCGTCTCCCCCCTGGGCAACACTGCCCAGGCGACATGGGAGGCTGCCCGCGCTGGCCGGTCCGGGGTGGGGACCATCACGCGTTTTGACCCCTCCGACCTTCCTGTCCGGATCGGGGGAGAGGTCAAGGGGTTCGATCCGGGACAGTGGATCGACAAAAAAGAAATCAAGAAGATGGACAGCTTCATCCATTACGCGGTGGCGGCGGCCCAGATGGCCGTGGAGGATTCCGCGATCGAGATCAGCGACGCCACGCGGGAACGGATCGGGGTCTATGTCGGATCGGGAATCGGCGGAATCGGCGGGATCGAATACTACCATTCCCAGCTGGTGGAGGGAGGACCGCGAAAGGTGTCTCCCTTCTTCATTCCGATGGTTCTCATCAACCTGGCATCGGGGCAGATAGCGATCAGACTGGGGATCGAGGGGCCCAATTCCTGTGCGGTGACCGCCTGCGCCACCGGTGTCCACTGTATCGGGGATGCCTACCAAATCGTCAGGAGGGGCGATGCGGATGTCATGCTGGCCGGGGGCGCCGAATCGGCCTTCACCCCGTTGACCGTGTCGGGCTTTGCGGCGGCCCGGGCCCTTTCCTCACGGAACGACGATCCCGAGCATGCCTCCCGTCCTTTCGACCGTGACCGGGACGGATTCGTGCTGGGCGAAGGGGCCGGCGTGGTCGTTCTTGAGACCCTCGAGCGGGCCCGGGCCCGGAAAGCCCACATCTACGGAGAGATCCTCGGATACGGCTTGACGGGAGATGCCTATCATATCACCGCCCCTCCCGACGACGCCGGCGGGGCTGTCCGCTGCATGAAGATGGCCCTTTCGAACGCGGGGATTTCCCCCTCTGAGGTGAACCACATCAATGCCCACGCCACCTCGACCTTTGCCGACAAGATTGAAACCAAGGCCTTGAAGACCGTCTTCGGGGAGCAGGCGGCGAAAATCCCCGTGTCGGCCCTGAAATCGATGATGGGCCATCTTCTGGGAGCGGCCGGAGGTGTGGAGACGGCGCTGGCCTTCATGACGCTTCGACACGGGGTGATCCTGCCCACGATCAATCTCGCAAATCCCGACCCCGAATGCGATCTCGATTACGTCTCCGAAGGGGCGAGAAAGCAGGATGTCAGGGTGATTCTCAAGAACTCCTTCGGGTTCGGCGGCACCAACGCCTCCCTCGTGATTTCCCGGGTTGATGGCTGAAAGGGCCGGCTCCCTTTTCCTGCTGAGGACAGACAATGTTTCCCCGGTCCCAATGGATGCACAACCTCCCGGTCCTTGAAGAGCGTCTCGGATACCGCTTCCGATCCCTGGAACGGCTCGAAGAGGCGACCATCCACAAGTCCTATACCAACGAATTCCGAAAAGGGGGAGCCCGCCGCGACAACGAGCGGCTGGAGTTTCTGGGAGACACCGTTTTGGGCCTCGTGATCGCCGAACATCTCATGATGACCTGTCCCGATTCTCCGGAGGGGGTTCTTTCCAAGCTCAAGGGCCGGATCGTCTCGGAACCGACCCTGGCCCAGGTCGCCCGGAACCTCGGGCTGGGAAGCTTCCTTCTGATTGGCCGGGGTGAGGAGATCACCCAGGGGCGCGAAAAGAACTCCATTCTCTCCGATGCCCTCGAGGCGGTCATCGCCGCGATCTACCAGGACGGGGGCCTCGAAGCTGCCAGGAATTTCGTGCTCCGTGAGTTCAGGGAGGTGATCGAGGGAGCGTCCAAGACCGACACCATCGCCGATCACAAGACCGAACTTCAGGAATATTGCCAGCGGGAACTTGAAACCCTTCCGAAGTACAAGATCACGGGCCAGTCCGGGCCAGACCACCAGAAGGTCTTCGACGTGGCGGTCCTGATCAGGGAAAGCGTCTGGGGAGAAGGGCAGGGCCATTCGAAAAAGGAGGCGGAGCAGAAGGCGGCCGCCGCCGCGCTTGCGCGGATCGCCCGGACGACCAAGGACGTCCATCAGCCTTCGGGAGGACTCTAGGCCTTCTGAGACCTGCCAAAGGGAAAAGGGACCGGGGAAGACCTCTTGGGGTTGGTCAATAGGGAAAAGACGGGATGGAACAAAGAAAGGCGCCAAAAGGCGCCTTTCTTTGTTCGGAGGGTCCAGCCTCTCCTACATCCAGCCGAAGGCGACCTGGAGGGAGACGATGTGATCGGGGTTCAAGCCGGGAACGGGACTGGCCTCTTCTGTGTAGTAGGAGGCATTCACCTCGAAGGCCCAGAGGTCGACTCCGACCCCGAAGGTGGGATAGCCTTCGTAGAGGCCGGCCGAGACAGTCAGTATCTCAGGAAACTGGTACTGCACGCCAAATCGGGTATGAAGCCACAGGGAATCTCCGGTGTAGTAGAGGTAGTTGGTCACATCGACATAGTCGATGTCGGCCAGGAGGCGTCCGAAGCCGATGTCCGGATCGATGCCGACACCGGCGTTGATGAGCTGGGGCAGGGAGCCGGCATCGCCGAAGCTTGCCGTTCCGACGTTGAGAATCGAGGCTCCCAGTGTGGGATTCAAGGGGAGGTCGAAATGATAGATCGCCCCGAGATTTCCGACTACGCCGAATCCATGGGAGAGGTTGCTCGAAAGGGTGCTCGAGAGGGCGCTGGCCTGGGAGACGGTAAGCGACGGAATATTTTCGAACATCTGGTAGAGCCCCATCAGGGTGCCCCCCACCTGGAGATGGTGGTTGAAGAAGCCGTAGGCCCCGCTGATCACGATTCCGGAATCTGAGAGGGCGGCAAGGGAGGCCAGGTTGGTGGTGGTGGGAGAGGCGTTCGCGATGCCCAAGGCCTGGTTGTTTGTCAGGAGGCCGATGGCAAAGTCATGGGTCGTGTAGTTCGAGTAGTCTCCCACCCGGGCATAGAGGCTCTGTCCGGCCACGCTGTTGAAGGCGTTGACATAGGTTGCGGGGCTTCCGGTGCTGGCTCCGTTCAGGCTGTTGTAAAGGTTCGGATAGAGGGACGGGTAGGTGATGTCGGCCGAAATGTTGAGGATCTGGAAGGAGGAGCTCTGGATGTTGTCGAGGCCCGCCGGGTTGTAAAAGGGAGCGTTCGAGTCGTCGGCCACGGCGGTGAAGGCCCCTCCCATTCCTTCCACCAGGACTCCCTGGTAGAGGATCGGGAACTGCTGGAAAAGAGCGGAGCCGGCCACCCCCGAGGGTCCCGCCAGGGCGCGTCCCGGAGCCATGAGAAGGGCCAGGGAGCAAAGCCCCGCCAGGGCACCCGACAGGAAAACGGTCTGAAGGAGGTCTCGTTGTCGGATCATCGTCGGTCCTTGGATAGAGGTTGCGCAAGGGTCTGGGTGTCTTTTCGGAAGCAGAGGCTCCGGACTTGAGGCCTCACAGCTGGCTCAAATAATAGGCCAACCCGGAGGGGCTCAGGGTCAAGCTTTGGGGAGTGGTGCCGGAGGGATTTGCGGCACAACCTGAGGTTGGAGTCGTGCTGCAATTGTTGATGGCATTGAGAAACTGGTTGAAGGAGGTGGCAATATTGGTGTTGGCCGATCCCAGGGAGGCCAGAAAGTAGGGGAGAACATTGAGGGCTGTGGTCGTTGTCACGGAAATGGTGGGGCTCCCGGGGCAGCCGGAGCAGGTGGCCCCCAGAATGGCCGCGATGTTTTGAAGAAGGTCCGGATTGGCGGAAAGGTCTGCTGCCAGGGTCGGTTCACTGAGGGGAGCGCATGACGAAAGCCCGCCCCCACTGGAAGGGCATATGAGCCAGGTGCCATTGGTATAGACGAGTCCGGTCTCATATTGCGCCACAGCGAGAAGATAAACCGCCGAGGCCAGAAGGATGGAAGAGGAGTCCGGACAGTTTGTGGCGATTGTGGTGGAGCCGGAGCAAGGGGTGTTGGCCAGGGTCTGGAGGGCTGTGGCCAGATTGTCGAGGTAGGCGGTGTTGCAGGAGTTTCCGGCCAGACAGGGAATGGCCTGGTTGGCCCCCTGGAGCACCTGGGTGGCGCTGGCATTTGTATTGACCAGGTTCAGGACCTTGGAGAGGATCTGGGTGATGGTGGCGCCTCCCGATCCCGCGGTCCCGTTTCCCAGGGCGATATAGGCATTGGCGTAGGCGTTGGCGATGTCCGGATTCACGCAGGTGTTGTTCGGGCAGTAGGGGGCGAGGATGGAGATTGCTCCGTTGTAGTTGCCATTTGCGATATCGGTGTTGGCGATCTGGAGGGCTCCCAGGGCCGTTCCGGGGTTGCCCGTGCCATTTCCGAGCATGTTTCCGTTTCCGCAGGAAGCAAGGAGCAAAAAGACGAAGGAAAGCCACACGGTGATGAGGGTGCGCGTCATGCTCTGGGGCCAGAAAGACATTACCGGATCCTTGGTTTGGCCCGTCGGGGGCCCTTGTTGTTGATGCGAGGTCATTTGGGCTATGATCAGCCATCAAAGCGGACAGTGGGTATAATCCCAAAAAACTGTACCAACTTCAAGAATAGTATATAAATCGTATTTTTCATCGGGAGAAAATCTTGGGAGAAAACAGGGAGGAAGGGGCCTACGCCCGCTCCGGGGTCTCCATTGACCGGGGAAACCGCTGGGTGGAGGCGATCAAGCCTCTGGCACGGAGGACAACCCGGAACGGGGTGGTCTCCGGGATTGGGGGATTCGGGGGGGTTTTTCGGCCGGACTTCGGCCGTTACGAAGATCCGGTCCTGGTCTCGGGCACGGACGGGGTCGGAACCAAGCTCCTGGTCGCCCGGTGGGCCCGGCGATTTTCCGGCCTCGGGATTGACCTGGTCGCGATGTGCGCCAATGATATTGCCGTCATGGGCGCCGACCCTCTCTTTTTTCTCGACTATTTCGCCACGGGACGGCTCGATATCGATGAATCCCTCCCCCTCATGGAAGGGATTGTGCAGGGATGCCAGGAGGCCGACATGGCCCTTCTGGGAGGGGAAACGGCCGAGATGCCGGGGCTCTATGCCCCGGGAGACTTCGACCTGGCGGGGTTCTGCGTGGGAATCGCGGACCGCAGGAAGATCATCGACGGGGCCTCGGTCCGGCCGGGGGAACCTGTATTCGGAATCTCTTCGTCGGGCCTTCATTCGAACGGCTATTCCCTGGCGAGGCGGGTTCTCCTGGACCAGGAGAAGATTCTCCCGGACGATCGGGTTCCCTTCGACGAAAAGACAACATGGGGGGAGCTCCTTTCTTTGCCGACCCGCATCTATGTCCGTCTCATGAAAGCCATCCGGGAGGCCCTTCCTGTCGGAGCCTTTGTCCATGTGACGGGGGGCGGGCTTTCGGAAAACATTCCCCGGGTTCTTCCGGACAATGTCTCGGTCAGAATCAGTCTTGAGGCCTGGCCGCTTCCCCCTCTCTTTGCCTA
>JAKAWK010000096.1 GCA_021827365.1 Nitrospirota bacterium | reverse complement strand
GTCGTCGTTGTGACCGAACTCGTAGCCGGTACCGATCACGTTCATCCCGAGATCCTCGTAGGCGCCGATGACATGGCGCGGACGGAGTCCTCCGACGAAGAGCATGACGGTCTTGCCCTCAAGGCGCGGTCGATATTTCTCGAGGGTGGCTTTCGTGAGGGCCTCGTACTTGGCAATGACTTTTTCTGTATTTTCCCGGATCGTGTCGTCAAAGAAGGCGGCAATCTTCCGGAGGGATTCGGCGATCTTCGAGGGACCGAAGAAGTTGTACTCCACCCAGGGAATCCCGTATTTCTCCTCCATGTGTCGGGAGATGTAGTTCATCGAGCGGTAGCAGTGAAGAATATTGAGCTTGACCTTGGGGGTATTGGCCAGTTCCTCGATGGAGCCGTCCCCCGACCACTGGGCCACAACCCGGAGCCCCATCTCCTCGAGCAGGATCCGGGAGGACCAGGCGTCGCCCCCGATGTTGTAGTCGCCGATGATCGCGACGTCGTAGGGGGTGGTCTCGATCTCCGTCCCGGCCTTCTTGTCGAAGACCCAGTCTCGAATCGTGTCATTGGCGATATGGTGGCCCAGGGACTGGCTCACCCCCCGGAACCCCTCGCAGCGAACCGGGACGATGGTCTTCCCGCCGTATTCCTTGCTCTTCTTCTTGGAAACGGCCTCGATGTCGTCTCCGATCAGGCCGATCGGGCATTCCGACTGGACAGTGATCCCCTTGTTGAGCGGAAAGAGCTCCTGGATCTCGTCCATGATTTTTTCGAGTTTCCTGTCGCCTCCGAAGACGATGTCCTTCTCCTGGAAGTCGGAGGTGAACTGCATCGTGACGAAGGAGTCGACACCGGTCGTTCCGATGTAGTAGTTGCGGCGGGCGGCCCAGGAATACTGACCGCAGCCCACCGGCCCGTGGCTGATATGGATCATGTCCTTGATCGGCCCCCAGACCACGCCCTTCGACCCGGCATAGGCACATCCCCGGATGGTCATCACCCCCGGGACGGTCTTGATGTTCGACTTGACCCCGCAGTCAGGCTTCCCTTCCTCGAAGACGTTCAGGTGCTTCTCGCGTTTCTTCCGGGTCTTTTCCGGATAGACCTCCAGGACCTCCGCAATGATTTTCTTGGCTTCCTCGATATTTGAGCTCATGATGGAACCCTCCGATCGGATGACGATCTCTGAATGTCCTCCCGGAAATTTCCGGGAGGTAAGGAGAGGCGGCGGGAGAATGAAATCCCCCCGCCGCGTGGGGTGTGACGCTGCGGTGGATCAGGCGACGGCGATCTCTTCCGCCTTCTTGCCGACCATGCTTTCATCGACCGTCTTCATGACGCCGAACTCCATGAGCAGGTCCTCAAGCTCGTCCATCGTGATCGGAGTCGGGATCGTCCCCTTGCCCGCGTTGGCGTCGACCTTCTTCGCCAGCTGCCGGTATTCATTGGCCTGCGAGGAATCCGGGGCGAACTCGATCACGGTCATCCGCCGGAGTTCGGCATGCTGGACAACGTTGTTTCTCGGAACAAAGTGGATGAGCTGGGTATTGAGCCTCTTGGCCAGGGCCTCGATCAGCTCGTACTCGCGGTCCGTCTGGCGCTCGTTGCAGACGAGTCCGCCCAGGCGCACCCCGCCGGAGTTGGCGTATTTCAGAATGCCCTTGGCGATATTGTTGGCAGCATACATGGCCATCATCTCGCCGGAGGTGACGATGTAGATCTCCTGGGCCTTGTTCTCGCGGATCGGCATGGCGAATCCGCCGCAGACCACATCGCCCAGCACGTCGTAGGAGACATAGTCCACCCCGTCGTAGGCCCCGTTCTCCTCGAGGAAATTGATCGAGGTGATCACGCCGCGGCCGGCGCAGCCGACGCCGGGCTCGGGTCCTCCGGACTCCACGCAGCGGATGTCGCTGAATCCGGTCTTCATCACATCCTCGATCTCGAGATCCTCGACCGTTCCGGCTTCGGCCGCAAGGGAAAGGACCGTGTTCTGGGCCTTCGCATGCAGGATCAGCCGCGTGGAGTCGGCCTTGGGGTCGCATCCCACGATCAGGATCTTCTTGCCCATCTCGGAGAGGGCTGCCAGCGTGTTCTGGGAGGTCGTGGACTTTCCGATGCCGCCTTTTCCGTAAAAAGCAATCTGACGCATAACGTTCTCCTCCTGGTTGTCCGGGCCGCCCCAGGGCAGTTTCCGGAAATGAAAAAAGCCGAACGAAGGCTCTCCTTCATTCGGCTTCAGCGCCTGGCCGGTATACGACTCCACGGCCCGATCTCTTTTTCGATCTCACTTAGCTCATCCCTCTCTTCGGAGCGTCCTTCCTCGAAGGCTCCGGCGAGCGGGGTTCGTCCTGATAATAGCAATACCCATGCCAGACACAAACAATCTAAGACCTATAACAACTTATTCAGAAACGACCGTCACGCGCGCTCTGGTTTGTTCCTCCTCTTTTGTGAACATCTGAACAAAGAACGGACAAAAAGGGAGGGGCCCTCGGGGGGGCAAGCCCCCCCTTTGGGCTAGCGGGCGATGACATCCCCTCCGCCGGGTCCCCAATACCAGTAGAGGGACATGTTGGGGCTGATCGACTGATACTGGTTCGTTCCGGCGACCGGAAGCAGGACCCCGACCGAAAGGATGAGATTCCGGGTAATATTGGTTTCGAAGGTGGGCTGGAGCCCCCAGAGGTTGAAGGCTCCGATGTGGAGCCCGTCGGCCGCGACAGGGAGCCCGTTCACGGGGAGCCCGTCGACGGAAAAGGGAAGGCCGGACATGCCGACGAATTCGAGGATGTACCCCGTTCCGGTCCGCTCATTCACGATGTCTTCGAGGCCGAAGCGGTACTGGAGGATGTCCCCGAACTGGACGAGGGGCTTGCCGGAGACACCCGGGAGAGTCGCATTGTTCGGGAAGTCGTAGGTGTAGAAAAGGTCCGCGTAAAATCGGAAGGGCCGGGCGATGTAGCGGGTCAGGAGGGCCGGAGTCAGCGCCGGTGAGCCGTAGTGGGTCGAGGGGATCCGGGCGAGCGGCGGAAGTCCTCCCTTCACGACCGGCGCATCGGTCCAGGTGGAGGTGGGAAGGGTCACGTGGAGAGCCACGGCCATGGAGGGGATTCTCCGATCGGGATGCTGGACGAAGAAGCGGTACTTGAGCTCCATGGTCAGATCGGAGAAGCCGGATCCCTGGGTATAGGCCCCGCCATAGGAGGACCAGACCGAGGCCATGGAGGGGAAGATGGTGAACTGTGAGTTGTCGGTGAGCCCCACCCCGATCTCGGCCAACGACAGGAGCTGGGTCTCGCTAAACCCGTTGGCCAGGGAATGGACTCCCCCATTCGAGCCGTACTGTGCCTGGACGAACTGGCCATAGAAAAAAGGGCGGACGTAGAACTCTCCCGGAGGGGCGGTGTCAGCCATCGGAATGAGCTCGGGACCGGCCGACAGCGGGTTCCATATCTTCCGGTAGGCCGAGAGGGCATCGGGGCCGTTCCAGGACAGCCCGTCCCCCGAGGCGGCCTCCGGCGTTCCGGAGATGGAGGGAGGGGCGTCGCCAGCCCGGCCCTTTCCCGGTTGAAGGAGGATCAAGGCAACAATGACAAGACAGGAGGACAGAGTTTGCCCTAAAGACAAGAATTTCATGGAGGACTCCCTTGTTGTGATGGTGGATCCGACGTCTTTTCATACCGGTGGCCGAAAAAAGACGGGAGCCTCAGGGAGCCCGGACGGGGACAGAGCGAAAGAAGAAATTCGGCGGAAAAAATCGCAGGGGGAATGTCCGGGGAGTTTCCCCGGACAGGAGAGGCACGAGGAAAAGGAGGAGCAGGAGGAAGAGTCCTACCGGAATCTCCCGGGCTCTCCGGAAGAACCTTTCCGGATGACTCGGAGAAATCCCGCCGGTCTGGCCTGGGAGAACAGGTCCGGAGGACTCCGGACTCCCGACCGGGAGGGATGGGCAGGAGGATGCGCCTGCCGGATGATCAGGACCTAACGATTGGTTCGCCCCCCCCGACCCGAGGGTCATGACATGCCTCCCCGCATGCACCGGCTCCTGACCCTCCCCGGGCTGGATCAGCCCGGGTCCGCGGTTTTCTCCCGCCATTGCCGGAGAAACGAAGATCGCCGCGTTCATTCCCAGAAGGAACGCCAGAAGAAGGGGGAGCCCCCCCAGGAGGAGACTTCCGGAGACCATCCCGCCGGTCACGGCCCAGAGTTCGAGCGGCCCGGAAAGCCTTCCTCCCGGGCCGGGTTCGCCCGCCGGGGACTTCTCCTTCCTTTTTTCGAAGAATTCGACGAGAAGGAATCCGGCCAGGAAGCTCCCGCAGAGCATCGGGGAGGGCAGGATCGCTCCCCTCCGGAGCAGAATCGTCCCGAGCCCGATCAGGATGATAGAGGAGACGAGGGGGGCCAGAACCGACCTGACGCCGTGTCGGCGGTAGACCCAGAGATTGCCGGAGCCGTGACAGAAGGGGAGAACGCCCAGGAGCCCTGCCGAGAGGTCCGCGAGTCCCAGCCAGCGGGAGAGGTTCTTCCCGGTCAGAAGCCTCCGGGCATCCGCTGACAGGCCCCCGCTTTCGCGTCTCTCCCGGACGGTCGACAGGACCCCGTTGACCAGGGTCACCGGGAACTGGGGGAGAACCAGGAGAAGGACGGAGAGAAGGGTGCCGGGAGACTTTACCTGAGCGACGGGGAAAAGGGCCAAAAGATCGGAGGGAAGGGCCGAGGGACAGTGGCGGAAAAAGGTCACTCCCAACGAGAAGATGGCAATGGCCCGGACATAGAGACCGACCGCCCGGCGGATCCGGGCCAGGGTTCCGGCCGACAGGCCAGCCTCAAGGCGGGTCGAAAGGCCGGATTGACCGGCCAAAAAGAGAAGAAGGCCCAAAAGAACCGCCGAAAGGGAGGCCACAAGGGGGGTCGGACGCAGGAGAAGAAAAAGGAAGGCCCAGACCTTGAGGGGCTGGAGCGGAAGAGGGGTCCGGAACAGAAGGGCCGAGAGGAGCCAGGCTCCCCCCATGCCGAGAAGGTCACGGCCCAGGATCTGGGCGGTTCCTCCTTGCTCCGAGTCGACCATGAGGCCGGCCAGGGGGATCAGGAACCAGAGGTCGAAAAGGCTCCCCCAGAGCTCTCGCACCCGGATCGTTTCCGGAATGCCCAAAAGTTTTCTCAAAATTCGCACCTCGGCCATGACAGGGATCGCCCCCGGAGGGGGTGACTTCGCTCCTTCGCTTTTGGTATCGGGGATCTATCGGACGGATATTCGGAATAGGTCGAACGGAACCGGCGGTTCCGAAAAGAGAGATCCGGCTTTCGTCAGCCAGGATCGGAAATAAGGCTTCAAATCAATCATAGCAATTAATATGCCAGATAAAAGGAGGGTGGATTACTCTGGAAAAAGGCAGGAAGAGGACAGGATTTCCGATCCCGGGTCCGACAATTGTGTCCGTCGCAGGACAGGCGTGGGAGGGGTTGGGGGGCCTGATCCCGGCCGGAACCGGTCTCAACCGGATGAGATCAGCCCTGCCGGTGGTCCCGGATATCGAGGGGGATGATCAGGAGGGGAAAGGAGGTGAGTCTTCGCGCAATTTTCTCGGCCGTCGACTCGAAGCCCGGACGCCAGGCCGACTGTCCCAGCAGAACGAGAGCCGGCCGCATCTTTTGGCAAGCCATCACGAAGGTCTCCTCCCAGGAGGGTCCCGTCTCCGTCCGGAATTCTCCCCCGAAGCTTTGGACGAGCTCCGAGATCCTTCGGGTCTCCTCCGTTCCCTCCCCTTGGCTGGTCCGGACAGAGAGGACCACAAGGTCCAGGTTGAGGCGTTCCGAGATCCGCGCCCCCCGCCGCACGAGCGCCAGATCCTCGGGGCGGGCGGAGACCCCCGCGAGAACCCGGCCGCCCCGAAGGACAATCCCCTCCGCCGTCGACTCCGATCTCAAGGCGCTGGTCAGGGCAAACTCCCGGAGGGCGGTCAGGTTCTTCGTCGTGAAAAAATTCTCGAGGGAGCTCTCGATCTTCTCGGGAGGATAGACCTTTCCCTCCAGGAGGCGCCGCTGGAGCTCCTCGGCTGTCAGGTCGACCAGGACGAGATCGTCGGCCATGGCCACCACGCTGTCGGGGACCGTCTCCCGGACCCGGATGCCGGTCTGGAGCTCGACCAAATCGTTGAGGCTTTCGATATGCTGGACGTTGAGGGTGGAAAAGACGTCGATCCCCGCCGAAAGGATGCGAAGGACATCCTGGTACCTTTTCCTTAAGGGGAAGCCCGGAGGATTGGTGTGGGCCAGCTCATCGACAAGCACGATCTCCGGCCGGGCCGAGAGGATGGCGTCGAGGTCCATCTCCTCCAGAAGAAGGCCCCGGTAGGAGACCCTTTTGCGGGCGATCACCGGAAGGCCCCGGGCCATCGACTCCGTCTCCGTTCGCCCGTGCGTCTCCAGAAAGCCCACCATGACGCGCCGGCCCTCGCCCAGCTTCTCCCGGGCCTCCTGCAGCATCCGGTAGGTCTTTCCGATCCCTGCCGCGGCTCCCAGAAAAAGGGTGAATCGTCCAGCATGTCCCTCCCCCAGACCAGGGAGCGGGCCCAGAGGCCGGACCCCGGACCGGTTCCGTCCGGGATCCGGCACCACGGGGTTTAACGTCGGCACGAGGGTTACCTCGACATCGATCCTGGGAAAATGGCGGAGAACCGAGCGGACGAGGGATTTTCTCCAGGGATGGAGCGTTCCCGCATGGCCCAGGACCACCCGGGTCGTCCGGGTCCGCTCGATGAAACGCCAGAGCGTGAAGGCCATGTTGCGCGTCCGGAGCACCGACAGCTTCCCGCCGGCCTCCCTCACCGCCGTCCGGAAGGAATCCGGCAGGGCCCTCTCAGGCGCAAAGATCCGTCCCCACAGGGGAAGAGGCTCGAGATGGAGGACCAGGAGCTCCCCCCCCAGACGCCGTGAAAGGGCGCTTCCGTAGTCCAGGAGGATCCGGAAGGTCTCCGGCTGTTCCGAGACAAGAACGGTGACGCGCTCATAGATGCCCTTTTCCCCTCCTTGCCGCGTCAGACTGGCATCGAGGACCTTGGCCGAAAACTGCAGGGTCATGTCCCTGAGGCGGTTTAAGGTGACTTCGGAAAGGAAGGGGGAACGGCCGGAGACCTCCTTCTCCGGGCCAAAGACCTGTCCCTCCCTGATCCTTTGGAGAAGCTCGGAGGGAGGAAGATCGACCAGGACCAGCTCATCGGCTCTCCGGACAAAGTCCACGGGGACGATCTCGCTCACGGAATAGCCCAGGATCTGGGAGGCGGCCCCCGAAAGCTCCGAAATATGAAGGGCGTTGAGGGTGCCAACGACGCTGATCCCCTCCTCCAGCAATCTCTCGACCGTCTGCCAACTTGGCATGGCCTCGGGCGGCGGTCCGGTCCGGGCCAGTTCGTCGACCAGGAGCGTGGCTGGCCGGCGGAGAAGGATCGCCCCCACATCGAGATCCGCCCAGGGGATCCCCGACCAGACCCCCGATCGCGGGGCAATCACCGGAAGCCCCCGCGCAAGGTCCAAAAGGTCCGGGCGGCCCTTGTCCTCGAGCCATCCGATGGCGACATCGATCCCCCGGGCGGCCATCGCCCGGATATCCAGAAGGGCCCGCCGGGTCTTTCCCGATCCGGGAGCCCAGCCCAGGTAGATCTTGAGGCGCCCCCGCCCCACTCCCACCCCCCGGAGGGGCTCACCTGCGAGGGAGGGGGACTCCGTTTTCGTCGGATCTTTCTCCATGAGACCTCCTGCCAACACCCGGCTCTTTCGATCATAACAGAGGCAGGAGAGAGTCGCCGATTGGCCAATCGGCCACTCTCTCCTGATCCAACCGGCCTATTGTTGCCCGCTTCAGAGGGCGGTATAACCATGAGGTCCGGACAAGGGACCCAGAAAACACGGAGAACAAAGGTCAACCACCCCGCCGTGAACGGCGGAGCTTGAAAGGAGGTTCTTTTTAGCTCGGGTTGACCAGCCTGAGTTCTTCGGGAACTACGTTGCGTACGGGTAAAAGACCCACCCCGGGATGCGTGCCAGTCCCGGGCTCTGGAAGTCCCGGTTGCAGACAACCGCGAGGGCAAGGGCGAAACGGGCCGGGACAATACGCCGGTACGCAATTTTGGCGAGGCAAACTTTACGGGCGCAAACCCCGATGGAGTAATCCATGCAAAACAGGGTTTTTGTTCTATCGAGCGCCAGGCAGCCTCTTATGCCGTGTTCTCCGGCCCGCGCCCGGCAGATGCTCAGGGACGGAAAGGCGGCCGTGTTCAGAAAATACCCCTTTACGATCATTCTCAAGGGACGGGAGGACGGGGAGGTCCAACCTGTCTCCGTCAAGATCGATCCAGGGAGCAGAACGACGGGTTTTGCGGTCGTGGCCAGGTTTAAAAGCGGGCCGACGGTCGTCTTCGCGGCGGAACTGGAACACCGGGGGCAGGCGATCAAGAACAGCCTGGCCGCACGACGGGCCTTGAGACGGGGACGGCGTTCCCGCAAGACCCGCTACCGGGCTCCCCGCTTCGACAACCGGACCCGTCCGGAC
>JAKAWK010000095.1 GCA_021827365.1 Nitrospirota bacterium | reverse complement strand
TGGGGGGAGACATCCAGCTCGCGAGGGGGGAGACGATCGAGGATACGGCCCGGGTCATGAGCGCCTATCTCGACATGCTGGTCATCCGGACCTTTGGCCATGACCGGATCGAGGCCTTTTCCGCCGCGGCAGCGATCCCGGTCATCAACGGCCTGACCGACGGCCATCACCCCTGCCAGGCTCTGTCCGACTTCTACTTCATGGAAAAGGTCTTCGGATCCCTTTCCGGCCTCCGGTTGACCTATGTGGGGGATGGAAACAATATGGCCCGATCCCTGGCCGAAGGGGCCGCGCTTCTTGGAGTCCATCTGACTCTGGCCTCTCCTCCCGACTATTCGCTTCCGGAGACCGAGGTGGCAGGTCTCGACCGGATCGCGAAAAGCGCTGGAGGAAGTGTCAGGACCCTGTCGGACCCGGTCGAGGCCTCAAGAGGAGCCAATGTCCTCTATACCGATGTCTGGACAAGCATGGGGCAGGAAGCAGAGTCGGCCATCCGGGAAAAGGCCTTCCGGGGATACTGCATCGACCGGAACCTTGTGGGGCTTGCCGATCCGGAAGTGATCGTCATGCACTGTCTTCCGGCTTATCGGGGAAAGGAAATCACCGCGGAGGTCATTGACGGACCCCGCTCGCGGGTCTTCGAGCAGGCGGCCGCCCGGCTTCCGCTCCAGAAGGCGATCATGATGTTCTGCATGGGAAGGGAGCAGTAGAAATGGAACAGAAAAAGAACGAGGGAAAGGACCGGCCCTCCCGGGTTGTCCTGGCCTACTCGGGGGGACTCGACACCTCGGTGGCGATCGTATGGCTCAAGGAGACCTACGGGTGCGAGGTGATCTGCTACTGTGCCGATCTGGGCCAGGGAGAGGACCTTTCCGCCGTCTCGGAAAAGGCCCGGAAAAGCGGGGCCTCCGACGTGGTCGTGGTCGATCTCCGGGAGATCTTCGTGCGGGATTATATCTTCCCGATGATCCAGGCGGGGGCCGTCTACGAGGACGGCTATCTTCTGGGAACCTCCATCGCCCGGCCGCTGATCGCCAAGGTCCAGATGGAGATTGCCCGGGAGAGGGGGGCCGATGCGGTCGCCCACGGGGCGACCGGCAAAGGCAACGACCAGGTGCGATTCGAGCTTGCCTACTATTACTTCAATCCGCGGATCCGGATCCTGGCCCCCTGGAGGCTATGGAATTTCACCAGCCGCTCCGAACTCATCAACTATTCGAAAAAACATCAGATACCCGTGACTGCCACCCTCGAGAAACCCTACAGCGTGGACCGGAACCTCTTCCATACGAGTTACGAGGGGGGAATCCTCGAAGATCCATGGGTGGCACCTCCGGAGGAGATCTTCCAGCTGACACGGGACCCCCGGACCGGGCCAGACGAACCGGAGGAGGTGACGGTCTCCTTTGAAAAGGGGGTTCCGATCGCCATCAACGGCGCCCTTCTCTCGCCGCTTGAACTCATGGAGAAGGCGAACAGCCTGGGGGCGCTCCACGGGATCGGCCGGGTCGACCTCGTGGAAAGCCGTTTTGTCGGCATGAAGTCCCGGGGCGTCTACGAGACCCCGGGAGGGACCCTCCTTCACGCCGCCCACAGGGCGCTCGAAACGCTGACGCTCGACCGGGAACTCCTGTCCATGAAGGCCCAGTACATGCCACAGTACGCACGAATGGTCTACAACGGGTTCTGGTTTTCTCCGGAACGTCTGGCTCTGGCCGATCTGATCGCCTCCACCCAGCAGCGGGTGACGGGAGATGTGCGGCTCCTCCTCTTCAAGGGGGGCCTCCGTGTCACGGGAAGGCGATCCCCCTATTCCCTCTACCGGAAGGATCTGGCCACATTCGAGACGGACAGTGTTTATCGCCAGGCCGATGCGGACGGCTTCATCCGAATCCAGGCTCTCCGGCTCAAGCTCTTTTCCGATCAGGAAGGAAGCTCCCTGTGAGCGTGGAAGAGTCGGGGGAGCTTCCGGGAAAGCCCTGGGGTGGAGGCTTCTCGGAGCCGACCGACCGGGATGTGGAAGCCTTCACCGAATCGATCTCCTTCGACCGGCGCCTCTATCGGGAAGATATCGAAGGCTCGAGAGCCCACGCCCGCATGCTCCGGCGGATCGGTCTCCTGACGGAGGAGGAGCTTGAGAAGATCCTTTCCGGCCTCGACAAGGTGGCGGCAGAGTTTGCCGACGGATCCCTTCCCCTCCGGATCGAGTGGGAGGATGTCCACATGCATGTGGAGAAGCGGCTGGTCCACCATGCAGGCCCTGCCGGTCTCAAGATTCACACCGCCCGGAGCCGGAACGACCAGGTGGCCCTCGATCTCAGGCTCTATGTCCGGCGGGAGGCCGGGGAACTTTCGAAATCCGTGGAGGCCCTACTCCGGAGGATCCTTCTCCGGGCACGGGAATACCGGAACCTTCTTCTCCCCGGTTACACCCACACCCAGCAGGCCCAGCCCATCTCGGGAGGGTATTATTTCGGGGCCTATGCGGAACGCTTTCTCCGGGACCGAAGCCGGCTTCTGGCCGTGGTCGAGAATACGAACCTCTCCCCTCTGGGATCGGGGGCCCTGGCCGGCACCACCCTTCCAATCGACCGGGAGGGTGTGGCCCGGGATCTGGGATTTTCCGGGGTGACCCAGAACGGCCTTGATGCCGTCGGGGACAGGGATTTTGTGGCCGACCTTCTCCATGCCCTCTCCCTCCTGATGGTCCACCTGTCCGGATGGGCCGAGGAGTGGGTCCTCTGGTCGACGCGCGAATTCGGCCTGATCCGCCTCCCCGACCGGCTTCTGACCGGCTCCTCGATGATGCCCCAGAAAAAGAACCCGGACATCCTCGAGCTCATCCGGGGCAAGACCGGCCGGGTTTTCGCCGACTATGGAGGGCTCTTGGCACTCCTCAAGGGTCTTCCCCTTTCCTACAATCGGGACCTCCAGGAGGACAAGACCTTCCTTTTCGATGCCATCGACCAGACGAAGGCCTGTCTCGCCATGATGAGCCTGGCTGTCGAGGGGATGCGCTTTTCAGAGGAACGGGTGACGGAGGTCCTGAAGGGAACAGAGCTTCTGGCGACGGACATTGCCGAAGATCTTGTCCGTTTCGGGGTGCCCTTCCGGGAGGCCCATGCCATCGTGGGCAGGATCGTCGCCCTGGCCGCCCGGAAGGAAATTCCGCTCGAAGGGCTCTCGGATGCGGACTTTCAGTCCTTTTCCGACCGTTTTCCCGAAGGATACGCGAAAACCCTCTCGCTTTGGGGTTCGGTCGAGCGCCGGTCCCATGCGGGGGGGCCGGCCCCCCGGACCGTCTCCCGGAGGATCGAGGCGATCTGGAAGGAGCTCTTTGGATCGGAGCCGATGCCCGGGGATCCCCTGCGGTGAAGCGAAGGACCCCGGGGACCGTTCTGCGAGCCACCCTCCTTTTGGGGGTCCTGATGCTCCCGGCCTGCGGAATCCAGGGCATGCCGATCCCTCCTGAACAGGTTCCCCCGGAGACCGTTCCCCCCAATCCGGCGGCAACGGCCTCTCCCTCCGGCAAGGATCAGACCGGAGGGAAATCCTCTCCGGGAAATCAGGAAGGAGCGAAGGGAGGAAAGGAAGGACCGTCCTCCTCCCAGGGCGAAAGCGGCGAGGTTCCGGAGGGAGGCTTTCCGGATGAAGGGAGCGGTCCATAGGCCTCCGGGGCCCGGGCCAAAGCGCCGATCCTTTTGGAAGTCCCCTTCAGGACGGGGCCGGGGCTCCCTCCGGATCCGGGCTGTGGTAAAATCCTTTTTCCCCGGAAGGTGGAACCAAGGGAGTCGTGGGACCCCCTTGCGTGGTGACGACTGGGATCAACGATTTCGGGAGAACAGAAGCGTGGAGACATTTCACTACAAGAACGACCGGCTCATGGTGGAAAACCTTCCGGTCGAAGAGATTGTCGCGAAGGAAGGTTCACCCCTCTATATTTATAGCCGGACCGCCCTGATCGACCGGATCAAGGCCTACCGGGAGGCCTTTGCCGGCCATCCCACCCTCGTGGCCTATGCGATGAAGGCGAACGGCAATCTGGCCATCCTCTCCCTTTTGGGGAGCCAGGGCGCGGGAATCGATGTTGTCTCCGGTGGCGAACTTTTCCGGGCCAGGAAGGCAGGGATCCCCGGGGACCGGATCGTCTTTGCCGGCGTCGGCAAGACCGAGGAGGAAATTGCCTATGCCCTGAAGGAAGGGATCCTGATGTTCAATGTGGAGAGCCAGGCCGAGCTCGACCA
The DNA here is from genome assembly GCA_021827365.1 of Nitrospirota bacterium. Lineage (GTDB taxonomy): Bacteria > Nitrospirota > Leptospirillia > Leptospirillales > Leptospirillaceae > UBA4572. The sequence continues at coordinate 4,354 of JAKAWK010000095.1, read as the reverse complement.
CATCAGTGCCGTGGCCGTCCGGATGGGGACACGCGCTCCGGTGGCCCTTCGCGTCAATCCCGATGTGGATCCCAAGACCCATCCGTACATCTCGACGGGCATGAAGAAGTCCAAGTTCGGAATCCCGGTGGAGGTCGCCGTGGCCGAATACCGGCGGGCCGCGACTCTTCCCGGGATCCGTATTGTCGGGATCCATCAGCACATCGGTTCGCAGCTCACCGAGATTGCCCCCTTCCGGGATGCCTTTGACCGTCTTCTGGCCTTTTACGGGGAGCTTGCGAAGGCGGGGGTCGCCGTCACCCATCTCGACCTGGGGGGAGGACTCGGCATCCGTTACCGGAATGAGGCTCCGCCCACTCCGAAGGATCTGGCCGAACTGGTCCTTCCCAGAGTTCGCGATCTCGGAGTGACGCTCGTTCTTGAGCCCGGCCGCTCGATCGTCGGGAACGCGGGCATCCTCGTGACAAAGGTTCTTTACAGGAAGCAGACGGCCGTCAAGACCTTCTTCATCGGGGATGCCGGCATGAACGACCTTTTGAGGCCCTCTCTCTACGGGGCCCATCATGATCTTCTTCCCGTGCTCCGGACCGGCAGGTCGGAGGTGAAGGGGGACCTGGTGGGGCCGATCTGCGAAACGGGAGACTTCCTGGCCACCGACCGGCAGATGCCGGAGTTCGAGGCCGGAGATCTCATCGCCGTGATGAGCGCGGGGGCCTACGGATTTTCGATGGCCTCGAACTACAATGCCCGGCCACGCCCGGCCGAAGTGCTCGTCGATGGCGACACCTACCGGGTCATCCGGGACCGGGAGAGCTTTGAGGACCTGGTGAGGGGTGAACGGGTTTGACTTCGGCCGGCATCGAGGACCCTCCCGGGGATCCGGAGGAAGAGGAGATACCGCTTGCGCCGCATCGCAAGGAAGGAAAGGGCTGCTTTCTCGTCCTGATCATCCTGTCGGCCATTCCGGTGGTTTTTTTCCTTCTGACCTTTCTCGGGGGAAATTACCTGACTTACGTGTACATGCGTTACTTTGCCGTCGACCGGGGACTTTCCGAACGGCGTCCTCCCGAAGTGGGGGTGGCAGAGTTCCGGCAGGACATCCGGATACTCGATCTCTTTTACGATGCGGGGAATGCCGGGAAGATTCCCGGACGTGATGTGGTGAACCTCTCCTCCGAGCTCAAGGAGATGCTGTCCTACCCTGGCCCGGTTCGCCCGGAGGTGTTGCATCTGGTGGTTGGACATGCCAGGGAGGTCATGCAACAATACCATATTGGCCCGATCAAGAAGGGGGACCGGTAGCTCGTCCGGCCCCCGAAGACTGAGAGCGTGGGAGGGGTAACGTTGTTTTCCGGTTCGATGGTGGCACTGGTCACACCTTTTTTCAAGGACCAGGAGGGACGGGGAGGGGCGCTGGACGAAAAGGCCCTTCGCCGGCTGGTGGACTTTCATGTCCGGGAAGGGACGCGAGTTATCGTTCCTGTCGGCACGACAGGGGAATCGGCAACTCTCACCCACGAGGAGCACGAGCGGGTCATCCGGATCGTCGTCGAACAGGCGGCCGGACGGGTTCTGGTCATGGCAGGAACAGGCTCGAACAGCACCGCGGAAGCGGTCGCCCTGACCCGGGCGGCAAAGGAAATCGGTGCCGACGGAGCCCTGGTCATCACTCCCTATTACAACCGCCCGACCCAGGAAGGTCTCGTCCGCCATTATGAAGCCCTGGCCGCCCGGGTCGAGTTCCCCATGGTGATCTATAATGTTCCGGCCCGAACAGGAGTCAACATGCTTCCCGAAACCATCGCGCGACTGGCCTCAATCCCGGAATATGTGGGGGTCAAGGAGGCCTCGGGAAACATGGGACAGGTCGTCGATCTCTTCCACCGGCTGGAAAACCGGATGGCTGTCTATTCCGGAGACGATCCTCTCACCTTTCCGATCCTGGCTCTGGGAGGCCACGGAACCATCTCCGTCTCAGCGAACCTCGTCCCCAGAATGATGGCCGAGCTGTGCGATCTGGCCCTCTCCGGAAACCTGGAAGGGGCGAGAGACCGTCACAACAGGCTGGTCCCCCTCCACCGGGCCCTGGGTCTCGAGACCAATCCGATCCCGATCAAGACTGCCATGGAAATCGCCGGATTCATCGACGGGGCCATGCGGCTTCCGCTGGTTCCCATGGATCCTGAAAACCGCAAAAAGCTCTCTGCCGTCCTGTCGGAGATGAAAATCGGAAAGGACGGATCTCCGTGACGGCGCCCCGCCGGAAGGTGGCTCTTGTTGGAGCCGGAGGCCGCATGGGGCAGAAAATCGCGGAGCTTCTCCAGGCCGATCCGGTCTTGTCCCTGGGGGCCGCCGTCGAGTCGGAGGAATCCCCTGTGATCGGCCTTCCCGTCCCCTCCTCTCCCGAGGTGGTCTATGAAGCCGACCTGGCCCGGGGGATGGCCACCTGCGATGTCGGCATCGACTTCTCCTCGCCAGAGACCCTCAGACGATCGGTCGAGGCCTTCGCAGCCGCCGGAAAACCCCTTGTGATCGGAACGACCGGCCTGACCCTGTCCGACCGGGACTTTGTCCGGGAGATGGGGGCCCACATTCCCATCCTCTGGTCCCCCAACATGAGCCTGGGCGTGAACCTTCTGGCCATCCTGGCGGGCCAGGCGGCGAGAGCCCTGGAAGAGTTCGATGCCGAGATTCTCGAGATTCACCACCGCCACAAGAAGGATGCTCCCAGCGGGACCGCCCTCTTCCTCGGCGAAGCCGTGGCTTCGGCCCGGAACGGGGCCCTCTCCCAGTCCGGGGTCTTTGTCCGCCACGGCCTGACGGGGGAGCGCGAGCCGGGATCCATCGGGGTGATGGCCCTGCGGGGAGGGGATGTGCCGGGGGATCATACCGTCTTTTTTCTGGGGTCAGGCGAGCGTCTCGAGCTGACCCACCGGGCCGAGAGCCGGGAGATCTTTGCCCGGGGGGCCATCCGGGCCGCAGCATTTCTCCTGGACCGGCCCACCGGGTTCTACACGATGGCGGATGTCCTGATGTCCGGCGAGCCGGAAAATCGGTGAACCGGATCCTTCCCGGGGGATTCTCGCCTGGCGACCTTTATGTCCGGTACCTTGTCCGGGGAGAAGGGGGACCCGAGGAACGGGATGGATGCCTTCTTCCCGAAGGGGTCGTAAGGACTCTCGACGGAATCCGAAACCGGACGGAAGAGGTGACCTGGCTCCCCCCGGTCCGTCCGGGGAAGATTGTGGCGGTGGGCTTAAACGACCGGGGCCACGCTCTCGAGATGGGCAAGCCCCTTCCTTTAGAGCCGCTCCTCTTTCTCAAGGCTCCCTCTGCGCTCGGGATCCACAAAGGCCAGGTGGTCTATCCCTCCGTCTCGTCGCGTGTCGACTTCGAGGGAGAGATCGCCCTCGTGATCGGGGAACGGGCGGATCATGTTCCACCGGGCCAGGCCGGCCGCCATCTCTTCGGGATCTGTGCCGCCAATGACATCACGGCCAGGGATCTCCAGCAACGGGATGTCCAGTACACCCGGGCCAAGTCCTTTCCGGGGTTCTGCCCTGTCGGTCCGGCTCTCCTTGTGGGAGGACGGCCCGACGGACGCCATGTCAGGACGCGGCTTAACGGGGAGCTTCGCCAGGACGGGTCCGAAGCCGACCAGATCTTCCGCTGGGAAACCCTGATCAGCTACATCAGCTACATGATGCCGCTCGATCCGGGAGATCTTGTCCTGACCGGGACCACCCGGGGCATCGGTCCCATGGCGATCGGAGACACGGTGACCGTGGAGGTGGACGGATGCGGTCCTCCCCTCGAAAGCCGGATTGTGGCCGACCCCTTCCCCGGCCTCTTCACCGTCTGGCCGGGCGAGTCTAAATAGCCCCAACCAAGCGTGCCCGGAGCCGTTCCTTTCGGAGAGAAAGGCTCGGCACAGGGCACACATAACGTTCCGGGATCCGGCAACGGATCCCCAAGGAGACTTTTGCCCATGGACTTTCGAACCAAGCTTGCCAAGCGGATCACCTCCCTTCCCCCCTATCTCTTTGCCCGAATCGATGAAAAGAAACGGGAGGCCCTGTCCCGGGGCGTCGACCTCATCAATCTCGGGATCGGGGATCCCGACAGCCCGACCCTGGAACCGATCGTCCTTTCGGGTCAGAAGGCCCTCTTAAAGCCCGAACATCACCAGTATCCCTCCTACGAAGGCATGCTCTCTTTCCGGAAAGCCGTGGCGGACTGGTACCTTCGGCGCTTCTCCGTGTCCCTCGATCCCTCCACCGAGGTTGTGGGGCTGATCGGTTCGAAGGAGGGGATCGGCCACCTGCCCCTGGCCTTCGTCGAACCCGGAGATGCC
>JAKAWK010000003.1 GCA_021827365.1 Nitrospirota bacterium | reverse complement strand
CCGGGTTCCACGAATCGGTCGTGGAGCTCGACTTTGCCTCGATGTATCCGTCCCTCATGACAACGCACAACATCTCCCCGGAAACGGTCGACTGTCGCTGCTGTCCGGGAAACCGGATCCCGGACAGCGGTCACCACCTCTGTACACGGAGACAGGGTCTGGTCCCCGCAGTCCTCGAACCCCTGCTCGCGAAGAGACGTCGTTACAAGGAACTCAAAAGATCGACCGGGGACCCGCACCTCAGGCAGGAATACGAAGGACGCCAGGGGGCCCTCAAGTGGCTCCTCGTCGTCTCCTTCGGCTATCTGGGCTACAAGAATGCGCGATTCGGGAAAGTGGAGGCCCATGAATGCGTCACTGCCCTGAGCCGGGAAAAACTTCTTCAGGCGAAAGAGGTGGCGGAAAGCCACGGATATCGTTTCCTGCACGGGATCGTGGATTCCCTCTGGCTGTCTCGACCTGACCTTGAGGAGGCCGGATGCCGCCTCCTCGCCGACGAAATCTCCCGGACGACGGGCCTTTCGATCGGGATCGAGGGTCTCTACCACTGGATCCTCTTTTTCCCTTCAAAGGGGCGGCCCGGCCTGGCAGTTCCCAATCGCTATCTGGGCGTCTTCCGTTCCGGCGAAACCAAGATCCGCGGGATTGCGCTTCGCCGGAGCGACACCCCTCCCTTCATTGCCAAGGTGCAGAAAAAAATGGTCGACCATCTTGCACAGGCCAAAAATCTTCGCGAATACCGGGCCCTTCTCCCCGGAGCCAGACAGTTGCTCGACGAAGGATTGAAGGAGCTCGGGGACGGCCGCATTCCAATTTCGGAGCTCGTGATCAGAAAAAGGATTTCAAAGGAGCCGGGAGACTACCGCAAGGCCTCCCTCCAGGCGATCGTGGCCCAGGAGCTGGCAGCCCGTGGCCGGGCTCCCCATCCGGGGGAGCGAGTCTCCCTTGTCATCACAGGAGCCCGCGATCCCGACCCCGCCTCCCGCGCACGGGCCTACGAGACCTTCTCGCCTGATTACAGCTACGACCGGGAGGCCTACGCACACTTGCTTCTACAGGCCTGTGAACCCTTGATCGACCTTCCCGGAGGCTCCCTTCCCGAGAAAAAGCCGGTGTCAGGGAAACCTCTCGATCTTCTTCTCCGGAAACATCAGAAGCCGCCGAACCCTGCGGAGTCGAAAGAATGCTAGTATAATAAAAGGCGTTCTTGCCCGAAAACCAATGGAGAACCGCCAGTGAAAGAATCCCTCATCGAAGAAACGAAGAAACAGACCCGGGCAGAGGCTCAGGGGGCCATGAGCCTCAATGTCGCCTATATCGGCATCATCAACGGCCTCTTCGAGGCCATCCGTCATCTGGGGACCCCCAGTGCAGACGAGATTGCGAAGGAAACCGGCATGGATCCGGCCTATGTCAGGCGCTGGAGCGAGGCAGCCTTTGCCTTTGGCTACCTTGATCTCGAAGGGGATCACTACCTCCTCACCCCAAAGGGCGACCTGATGCGGCCTTCCCATCCCGAAACCCTGATGCCGGTCGCCATCGGGTCGGTCCTTTCGACCCACATGGCCGACAGGGCCGCCGAACTCATGCCGACAGGTGAGCGGCCCGGCGAAAGGGTCTTGGGGGAACGGAAGAACATCCTGCCCTGGTTCGGAGCCATGCTCGAGGCGAATTTTTCGGGACTTTTCGAAAGGGAGATCTGTCCAGGCCTTGAGATATACAGGGAATTCGACAAAAAAGGCGGGAATGTTGTCGACCTCGGATGCGGCAATGGCTGGTACCTGAGAGCCCTGGCCAAGAGATGTCCCGGCCTCCGCGGAACAGGCCTTGACGGATTCGAGGAAAACATCCAAAGAGCGCGACGCCTGGCCGACCATCAGGGCCTTTCGGACCGTCTGAGCTTCCGGACAGGCGACATCAAGACCTTTGCCCACGAAGGTCCCGTCGACCTGATCGCCATGAACCGGGCCCTTCACCATGTCTGGGACGAAAAGGAGACGGTTTTTCGGATTCTCGAGAGCCATCTGGCCCCCGGAGGAGCGGCGGTGATCTGGGAGCCGGCCTGGCCAGACACCCCGGAATCACTCCGGTCCCCCCGGAAACGCCCGCTGGCTGTCCAGAACCTGGGGGAGCATGTCCAGGGAAACCACCTGCTCCGGCCCGAGGAAATCGTCGAGGCCTTCCGAGCGGTGGGAATGGTTGCGGAAATTTCTCTCTTTTCCGAAGGAGCGGAAGCCGTCATCGTCGGACGGAAGGTCTAGGGAGTTGTCGTGAAAAGTCCGGAAAACCTTGCGAGAAGAAATCTTTGGAATGCCGGAACGCGGGTCAAATCGGCAGAACTCTTTTATTTCCGGGGAGAGTGGGCTTCCGTGATCCGGGAATGTCAGGAGGCGTTGGACTTCACCTTCAAGTCCCTCCTTCATGGCCTTGGTCTCGAGATCACCCGCTTCCAGAACCCCGGAGAGGTTTTTCTAAAGGAACGCCACCGGCTCCCCTCCGTCCTGACGGCAGACTGGGTCAGGGTCGAAAGGATCGTCGGCCCTTCCGGAGCTTCCGGAGCCGATCTCTCCGCATCCTTTGGGGGAAGCGACTTCATGACCTTCGGAGAGGAGTCCTTTTCCGCCCCCCAACCGGAAGGCCCCTCCATCGAAACCGCGCAGTCGGCGCTGTCCGATGCCCGCTACATGCTTGAGCTTGCCCGGACAGCCTGCCGGCATATTCATGGAATCCAGGGAAAGTCCTCCTGACCGAATCAGTCTTTCTCAGGCTTTTTCCCCTCGATGATGGCCGAGACGATCCAGTCCTCGACATTGTTTTCCGGGGCCCAGGACGTGATCAGACGCCGGCTCTCCTCTTTCGGAGTAATCCGGACCCCCACAAATCCCTCTCCCCTGAGGGTCTCCTCCAGATATTCGACCGATTCGGCTCCTGCGACGCAGCCGCTCAGGAGATCCGGGTTCTCCCGAAGCTCCTCAGGAAGCCTCCCCCGCCGGACAACATCGGATATGACGATCCGTCCCCCAGGTTTCAGCACCCGAAAGACCTCGGAGAGAACCTGTCTTTTGTCGGGCGAGAGGTTCAGCACACAATTTGATATGACGACATCGACCGATCCATCGGCGACCGGGAGATGCTCGATCTCCCCCAACCGGAACTCGACATTTTTGAAATCTCCTTTGAGGGCATTGTTCCTGGCCTTCGAAATCATCTCCGGAGTCATGTCCACACCGATGGCACGTCCGGATGTCCCCACCTCCCTGGCGGCCAGAAAGACATCGAAGCCGGCGCCCGATCCCAGATCAAGGACGGTCATCCCGCTTTCAAGAGCCGCCCGGCCAAGCGGCGCCCCGCATCCCAGGCCCAGATCCGCCCCCTCGGGGACGGCGTCGATCTCCTGACTTGTATATCCCATCAATAGAGAAAGGGACTCGGGAGCCTCTCCGCAGGAGTCCCCGGAACAGCATCCCGTTCCTTTCTTGGCAATGGTCCCGTACCTTTCCCGGACGAGGTCATGAATCCTGTTCGTCGTCTCTTCCATGCTTACCTCCGAAAAAACCTGACCTTTTTTTCTTTAGGCTTTTCACTTTTCACCCTGAAAACAATTCAATATTACAAAAAATATTATATAGTGTCAATCACTCGGGGTTCATTATCCAGTCATCCACGGGAGACGGCTTCCCCGGTCCCGGGAGCCTCGTCGGCCGGATCAACGCTTCTTTCCTTCTCCTTCATCCCCCGGCTAAGTGACTCTTTCGCCTCCCGGACCAGAGATTCGAGGCTCAGACCCTCCCTGAAGAGCGCCACTCCCCCGCTGACCGACATACGCCTTTCCCCTTCGGAGTCCGGAGGAAGAGGAAAAGCCAGGATCTCCCGGATTTCCCCAAGGCGGGCCCGGGCCATTTCCCCGGACAGGGAAGGGGAAACCAGAAGAAAGCGGTCCCCATTCCAGCGCCCGCACGATTCTCCGGATCGAAGATTGGCGGCCAGGGTCTTTCCGGCCTGGCGGAGAAGCCTGTCCCCGGTTTCCTCCCCGAATCGATCATTGACCCGGGACAGGTGATCCATATCGAGACAAATGACGGCCAGAGGAGTCCCCCGCCCGGCGGCCAATGTCATTTCCTGTCGGAGGACCAGGGCGAGGGCCTGGCGGGTCAGAAGGCCGGTGAGGGAATCATGATGGACGTTCCTCATGTTTTCTTTCAGGATCCTGAGCTCCCGGATCGAAAAGAGAGCGGGAAGCCTCGATCCTCCGGAAAATTCTTTTTCTTGAACACCCTCAAGATATTGCGCCACATCCTTGATGGGATTCCCGACCTGGAGAACGACATTTCTCCACCCCAGGGCCATGAACAAAAGTCCCAGAACGGTTGTCAGCCAGTAGAGAATGGTATCCCACCGCTCAAGCCTGGACTGCCATTTTTCGACATGGGAGAGGTGCCGGATGACCTCCTCGCGGGTTCGGGCCAGAGCTCGCCCGAAATCCGGAAGGAGCCCGGAAACCTTTCGGAGGCAGCCTTCTACCCGCCCCACTCCTCCCCTAAGACAGCGATTGAAGCCTTCGGCGATACCCTGCCATTGTGAAGCAAGATGGATTCCCTCCCGGGCTCCGGCCTCCGGGAGATTCTGAAGGAGAAGTGTCATGACCCGGACCTGGGGAAGAGGAGGAACGGGGCCTTCCCTCCCACCGGGTTCTTTCGCCTTCTCCTCCGAGACACGGAGGCGGTCCTCCAGGACCGACAGTCCAGCCTCGACTCCCAGAAGCTGGCTTTTGACTTCCGCCAAAGTTTCGATCTTCGTGACGAGGGCGTTTTTCTGATGACCGATAGCGGTATGGATGCCCAGCCCAAGAATATGGAAGGTGATGGTTCCGGCAAAGGTGAGGGCGACAAAGACCCGGAAGGGAACCTCCAGGGGGATGAGCGGCTTCTGCATCTTCAGGCATCCTTCCTCGGGGGTCTCCCCCCCTCGTGATTGGACAAAGGGCAAATTGTCCCCAGACTACAGCAAATCCTTTGCGATTGGCCAATCGACCCTGAAATCCCTTCCTGGACACGGGGAATATTTGACCTCAACCCCCTGATAGATTAATTTATTGATTAATCAATTTCGTCGATTTCGTGATCGATCTCACAGGACAAAGGCTCTCATAAAGGATCAGCGCATGAACGTAAGGGTCATCGGGGGGACGGCGGCCGTTGTCATTGTCCTTGTGGCCGCCTCCCTTGCCTTCTACCGGTATTCGGAAACCCATATCAGCACGGATGATGCCCAGATCTCCGGTCATCTTCATCCCGTCACCACCCGCATTCCCGGTTCGGTCATGCAGGTCTTCGTCCACGACAATCAGGTCGTCCATGCCGGCGACCTTCTCTTCGAACTCGACGACAGGGTTCTCCAAAGGACCCTTGCCCAGAACGAGGCCGCTCTCGCCCGGGACGAAGCCCAGCTCGATGTCAACCGGGCCAATATTGAAAAAGACCAGACCACGATCCGGCTCACGAAACGGGAAAGTGACCGGACCGCCCGGCTCTCGAAAAAGGCCTTCGCGACCGCCTCCCGCCTCGACCGCGACCAGGCCGCCTATCGGGTGGCCCAGGCCAGCCTGAAGGCCGACACCTCCCAAAGCCAGGTCTTAAAGGCGACGGTCCGGAAGGACAAGGCCAAAATTGCCATCGACCTCCTGAATCTGCGCTTTTCCAAGATTCGTGCTCCCGTGGATGGACTTGTCACCGGCAAGAGCGTGGAAAGGGGAGAGTATCTCTCCCCCGGACAGGTCGTAGGGTATGTGGTCCCCTTTCGGATGTGGGTGGTGGCCAACTACAAGGAGACCGACCTCCACGGAATTCATCCGGGAGATCCCGTCCGGTTAACGGTGGACGCGATCCCTGGAAAAACCTTCTGGGGACATGTGGACAGCATCCAGCAGTCGACCGGGGCCGTCCTCTCTCTTCTTCCTCCGGAAAACGCGACCGGCAACTACACCAAGGTCGTCCAGCGTGTCCCGGTCAAAATCCTTCTTAACCCTGGCAGTGACCCCGATCACCGGCTGCGGCTCGGCATGTCCGTGATTCCGGTCATTCTTCCCAAACGGCCAGGTTAGCGGTCATGGAGCCGCCGGTCCAGGGCGAGAGGGCAGAAGGGCATATTCCCGTTGCCCATCCCGGCATGGTTGTTGCCGCGGCGGTCGGGGCGACTGTCCTTGAAACCCTGGACTCGACAGTCGTCAATGTGGGCCTTCCCAACATGATGGGAGGGCTCGACACCACCCTAGACGGGATTGCCTGGGTCATTACCGCCTATACGGTCGGGAATGTCCTCATGATCCCCATGACCCGGTTCGTTTCGGACTGGATCGGACGCCGCCGCTACTTCACGATCTCCATTATTCTTTTTACCCTGTTCTCCGTTCTGTGCGGCCTTTCGAGGGACCTTCTCCCCCTGGTCTTCTTCCGTCTCCTCCAGGGAATGGCGGGGGCCGCCTTTTTCGCCACAAGCCAGACCCTCATCATCGACGCCTTTCCTCCGGAAAGGATTGCCATCGCCAATGCCATCTTCGGGGTCGGAATCAGCATGGGACCCGCCCTGGGTCCGGTGGTGGGAGGCTACCTCGTCTACCACGAGTCCTGGCCCTGGATCTTCTTCATCAACCTCCCGATCGGCCTTCTCCTGACCTATCTGGCCTTCCGCTATGTTCCCGATTCCCGCCATACGATCGAGAACGACAGGCTGGACATTCCGGGAATCGTCCTTCTCCTCCTCTCCATTCCCGCGATCCAGTTCGCCCTGGAAAACGGCCAGCGCTACGACTGGTTTTCTTCGCCCTCCATCCGCTTCTCGGCCATCGCCGGAGCCCTGTTTCTCTTCCTCTTCGTGCTCCGGGAACTCACGGCGGCCAAGCCCATGCTCGACCTCCGCGTGCTTAAAAACCGGTCTCTCTGGGCTGGCTCGCTGGGATACGCCCTTTTGGGATCGGTCTACTTCGGGACCCTTTTCACCATTCCCCTGATGGGGGAGAACCTCTTTTCCTGGAACCCCCTGGAAACGGGATATGTCCTTCTCCAGAGCATCGTCTCCTTCTCCATCGCCTCCATGGTGGCAGGCGCCATCATGGGTCGCGTCCCCATCTGGGCCATCATGGTTCCGGGAGTCGCCATCATCGAAGTGGCCCTCTGGGGATATGGCCACCTGGGCCCCCAGTCGAGCCCTGCCTCCTTTCTCTGGCCAAACATATTCCGGGGGGTTGGACTCGCCTTTCTCTTCCCCCCCCTCATGACCATGGCCCTCTCCACCCTGCCCCGCCGCATGCTGTCAACGGGGGCGGCCGTCTCGAGCATGATCGGCCAGCTCGGGGGTTCGATCGGAATCGCCCTTCTTGCGACCCTGCTCCAGCGTTCCCAGCAGCTCCACCAAGCCTACCTCACCACGGCCAATCTCACCGGAAACCGGATCCAGACGGTGGCCGCCCAGGGAGCGATCCTCTCCCACCTTGCGGGGCTAGGCCTCTCGCCTTCTGCAGCCGACAGGCTCTCCGCCGCCCTGATCGAAAACCAGATCGCCAAACAGGCGCTCTTCCTGAGCTTCGAGGATGTCTATGCGGTCGTAGGTGTCGTCGCCCTGATTCTTCTCATCCCGATTGCGCTCTTTGAACGGGGGAAAAGCCCGGAATCTTCCTGAGCTTCGTCTCCCAGATCCAAAGCGGTCTCCAGGATGACGAGGACCTCCCTCCCCTGCTAAACTCTCCAGTGAGAAACCCTCACCCCGAGAAAAGCGAGGATCCTTCGTGAACCCCTATGTCATCTCCATGTCAGTCCTGATCTATCTCGCCCTGACTGGCTACCTGACCGCCCTTTTCATCCGGAGCCGCTACGGGGCACCCACTGGCCGATTCCTGGGAGGCTTCTTCTCGGGCCCCCAAACATCGGATTTCATCCGGATCCGACGAGGTCACATCTTTGCAGCCCTATTCGGATTCACCTGCGACATCACCGGAACGGCCATCATGGAATACGAGCGGATCCAGGGACGGATCCGCTTTCATCCGGTTCCTCCGGCCCTCGACTGGTTCCACCTGATCACCGCCCAGGGGGCCCTCTGGCTCTTCGTCCTTCTCATGGTCTTGGGATTTCTCCGCAAAAAGGGCCATTCCCTGGGACGATTCCATGCAAGGCTTGTCCCCTTTTTTCTGGTGGTCTGGCTGTCGAGTTCCATCTCAGGATGGTTCTACCGGGTCTTCTGACCCCAAAACGGGAGACATATGGCACTTCTTTCGTTTACTGACGGAACACGGGTCGATGACCCTCAGGAAATCCGGAAAACCCTCTCCGGGATCGGCGTCTGTCTTGAACGCTGGCCCATCCCCGACAACCCCGACCTGAAGGCTCTTCTCGCGCTGGACCGTCCCGTTCCGGAGGAATCTGAGCGCCTTCTGGGCTTTTTCGAGTCCCGGTTCGAGACCCTGAAGGCGACCCTGGGATACCAGTCACGGGACCTGATCAGTCTCTCTCCCGGCCTTCCGGGTCTCGACGGGCTTCTTGGGCGGTTCAAAGACTGCCACACCCATGACGATGATGAGATCCGGTACGTGGTGGAGGGGGCCGGCATCTTCGGCTTCGTCCTTCCGGACAAAGACCAGGTTGAACTTCTGGTCCTTCCCGGAGACTACATCAATGTTCCCCGCGGGGCCGAGCACTGGTTCCGACTGACCACGGACCGGCATATCAAGGCGATCCGCTATTTCACCTCCCGGGAGGGATGGGTTCCGGTCTATACGGGAACTCCCGTCCATCCTTTTGGCGAGATCTCCCGGGCATGAGACGGGAGGTCATCCGGGTCCTCTACGAGTTTCCTGCCGGTGTTGATCCCGAAAAACAGGGGCGGATGCTGGCCATCGGACAGACGGTCGGCTCCTTTAGCCCCCACCAGGCCCCCCGTTTCGAGCCCTGGACCGGCGTCCTCGAAGAGACCTCCCGGACTCCCGAAGGCCGGGGCCGGGCCCGTGTCTCCTATCCTTCCTCCAATGTCTCCGGAGATATCGGCTCCCTTTTGGTCATGATATTGGGGAAATATTCCCTGGCGGGGCCGGTCAAGGTCATCTCCCTTGATCTTCCGGAAGATTACGGAACCCGGGGCCGCTTCGGGATGGAGGGAATCCGGCGACTGACGGGGGTCCGGGACCGCCCCCTGTTCATGGCCATCTTCAAGCCCGCCCTGGGGATGGCCCCGGAGAACTTCGCCTCCCTTCTCCGGGAGGTGGGGATGGCTGGTCTCGACCTGATCAAGGACGACGAGATCCTCCCTGACACCCCCTCCTCCACCGCCCTCTCCCGTGTCCGGGCGTGCCGTCCCGTTCTCGATGAGATCCGGCGGACCACCGGTCGGGAGATGCTCTATGCCGTGACTCTCTCCGGGCGGGCCGACCGGATGATCGACCAGGCCTTGCGTCTCAGGGAGGCCGGGGCCAACGCCTATCTCGTCTCTCCGATCGCCTGCGGCTTCTCCGTCATGGAGACCCTGTCCTCCCATCCCGACACCCGTCTCCCCGTCTTTGCCCACCCTGCCATGGCCGGGGCCCTGGGGGGATCTCCAGACTACGGCTTCGATTACCGGGTCCTCCTGGGAACGCTGATGGTCCACGGGGGCGCCGACGCCGTTCTCTATCCCACGGCCGCCGGAAGTCTTCCCATCGCACCAGACGTTGAGCGGGGCCTCCGGGAGATTCTCCAAGCTTCAGGACTCGCCCCGGTGCCTTCGGCCGGGGTCCACCCCGGAGCCCTTCCCAAATTTCTCGGGCCGCAAGACAACCGGGTGATCCTAAATGCCGGGACAGGGATCATGGACCATCCGAAGGGCCCGGCCGAAGGTGTCAGAGCCTTTCATGAAGCCCTGGAGCGTCTCAGGTCCGGGGCCACCATCACCCTTGACAGTGTTCCCGAAGGCCCCCTCAGGCAGGCCCTGGAGAAATGGGGCGCATGAAGACGATCCTTTTCTCCGACTTCGACGGAACCATCACCGAACAGGAGACCTTTTCCCTTCTCATGAAGGAGTTTGCCCCGGAGGCCTCCCGAAAAATCGTCCCCCTTCTCCTCTCGGGGGAGATGACGCTTAAGGCGGGGGTTCCTGCAATTCTGGAAACGATTCCCTCCGGCCGGTTTTCCGAAATGGTCGAGCGGATGCGGACCATGGCCTTGAGGCCGGGATTTCCCGAGTTTCTGGACTTCCTGCAGCGGTTTTCCGTTCCGCTCGTGGTCCTCTCGGGAAGCCTCGAAGAGCTGGTCATGGCGCGGCTCTCCCCCTACAGGGCAAAGATATCCCGGATGGTTGCAGCCCGGGCCGATCTTTCCGGCCCCTTTTTAAGGATCGTCTCCGATTCGGCCGGGGGCGACGAGCTGGTGTACAAGGCGGGGGTCATGAAGGAATACGGGGAGGCGAGAAAGATTGCCGTCGGTGATTCGGTGACCGACCTCACGATGGCCCGGGAAGCCGACCTGGTCTTTGCGAGAAGCCTCCTGGCAAGGAGGATGAAGGAGGAAGACCGATCCTTCATCCCCTTCGAATCCTTCTTTGAAATATCGAACTATCTCGAGTCTAAATGGAAAAAGGAGCCCTCCGGTGAATGATCCCTCCCCCTGCCTGCGGCTCCGATCCCTTGCGCGAACTCTCTACCGGAAGGGATGGATGGAAGGCACGGCCGGAAATCTCTCCCTAATGACCGAGGAGGGGCTTTACATCACCGCCAGCGGCTGTCCCAAGGGATCCCTCTCCGACCTGGACATCCTTTGCATTCCCCTTTCGGAGTCGGGATCCTTTTTGGCGGGGGACCGGCGCCCGTCGGCAGAAACCTCGATCCACCGGATCCTCTACAGACTTTTTCCGGAGACCGGGGCAGTTCTCCATGTCCATACCGTCGAGGCGGCGCTGGTCTCGGACCTTTCTGGCCCGGAGCTCGAACTTCCGCCCCTCGAAGTCCTTAAGGGACTGGGAATTGCCGACCCTTCCACCCGGCCTGTGCTCCCGGTCTTCGAGAACGACCTTCTCGTGACCGATATCGCCGAGAAAATCGGCACCCGTCTTCCCGACCCCCGATATCCGCTCCCGGCCCTTCTCATCCGTCACCACGGGACCACTGTCTGGGGAAGGACCCTGGACGATGCCCTCCGGCATCTGGAGCTTGCGGAATTCTGCTTCCGTGTCCTGGTCATGAAAAAATCCCTTGATATGAAATAGAAAAAATTGTATCAATAAGATTTGGCCTTAACATGGCCAAAACCTGACTGGATTGGGATTTTCAGGCTTCCCTGTAAACGATGCATCCGCCATACGAAGGCTTGGACCGGAGAAGGGATGGATCAGGCGTCAACGGAAAACAACAGGATGGATTCTTTCCGGGTGGATCCCCCCTTTCGGGAAATCGTCGAGACGGCCGATTTCGGGGTGGGGGTCATCGACCGGGAGGGAACCTACATCTTCGCCAACAGGAAATGGGCGGAGATGACCGGGTATTCCCTCGAGGAAATCCAGCGCCGCTCTGTTGCCGAAATCACCTTCCCCGAGGACCTCTCCGAAAGCCGTGAAAAGGCCCATGCCCTTTTCGCCGGAACCATTCCCGCCTACATCCTGGAAAAAAGAATCCGCCGAAAGAATGGATCCTGGTTCTGGGGACGGATCGTCGCCACCCCGATCCGGGGAGAGGGCGGAGAGGTCCGGGCCATCAACGGTCTCATTGCCGACATCACCACCCTTCGCGATGCCCTGGAGCGGATAAGGCTCGACGCGGCCCTGCAAAAGCTCGTCGCCCGGCTCACAGCCCTTCCCCTGTCCCAGGAATCCTCTCCGTCCCTTCTGAAATCGTTTTCGGAGCTCCTGGTGGCCGACTCCCCCTTCCTTTGCTGTGCCCTCTACAAGGATCCCGCCCATCCCGTCATTTTTACATCCGGGACGGCCGAAGATCCAAGTCCCGCCCCGGGGATGGCCGAGAGTCTTGTCGAGGCAACCCTCCGGGAGGGGCGCCCGGTCGCCCAGGAACCCGATCCGGGAGGGCTCCCGGCCTCTCTTGCGGGAGCGGGCCTGCCCGTCATCCGCTCAGGACATCTCTGGGGGGTTCTCCTTCTTTTCTCCCGGGACCCGGCCCTCTTTGCCGATGACAGGCTCCCCCGCCTCGAAGTCATCTCCAGAACCCTCTCCATGGCCCTTGAATCGGAGAGCCTCTCCGGCATCAACACGGCCCTTCACCGGATCAGCCGGCTGATCGGAAGCCGCCCGATCCCCCGGATCCTGTTCGACGAAACCTGCCGGATCCTGGTCGATTGCGGGGGGCTTCAGGACGCATCCATCGTTCTTCACGATCCGGAGTCGAACACCCTCGTTCCCGAGGTCATCCGGGGCCACATGGAAACCATCGGCCGGATCCCCCGGATGCAATTTTCTCTCTCTCCCGGACACTCCGACAGCCAGACCGGGATGGCGAGGGCCTTCATCTCGGGGGAGCCCGTGATCACCCAGGATTTTTCTAAAAGATTCCAAAGACCCGGCTTCGAACGTATTGCAAGATGGGCCAGACGCTTTTCCTGGCGTTCGGGGGCGAGCTTCCCCCTGGTGTCACGGATGACCGACTCTACGGACTCTTTGGTGCTCCCAAAGGGGCGGGTGATCGGCCTTTTGACCGTCACCTCCGGGGAAACCGGCTTCTTTCACGACCGTCTCGTCGGACTTCTCGAGGAAGCCGCAAACGGTGTGGCCCTGGCCCTCGACATGCACCGGGAAGACCTCTCCCACGGCAGATCGCGCGAAAAGCTCTCCCAGATGACGGAACTTTACGCCGCCTTGAACGGCATCAACCGTCTCGTCAACCAGCGGCCTGACGAAAAGACCCTTTTTGAGGAAACCTGCCGGATCATCAATGAAATCGGAATGCTCTACCTCGTGCGGATCCTGGCTGTCGACAGGGAAAACGGCCTCCTCAAGCCGGTCGCGGTCCATGCGCGAAACGAGACCATGGTCTCCTTTTTCCGGGCCCTCTCCTACCGGACCGATCCCGAAACCCAGGAAAAGCTCCGGCATCTTAGCCCCCAGGCCTGCCTTTCCAAAAATCGTCCGGTCATCCATCACAATCTGGTCAAGGAGCTCGAAACCATGGGGCAGGGGGCCCTCTCGGCCAAGGCGATGGAGTTCGGCCTCTGGTCCCAGGGCTCCTTTCCGGTCACCCGGAAAGGCCAGGCCTCCTACATTCTTTCGGGCTTTGCCGAACGGGTCGGCTTTTTCGACGGAGCGCTCGTTTCGCTCCTCGAAGAGATTTCCCGGACGGTCTCTTTCGCGCTTGACAATATCGACCGGGACCGGGAAAAACAGCGGGCGGAGGAGACCCTCCGGGAATCGGAGGAAAAATACCGCCTCCTGATGGAAGAGGCCGGGGACGGAATTGTCATTGTCGACCTTCAGACCCAGACCGTGGTCGATGCCAACCGGCAGGCCTGTCTCATCTTCGGCCAGAGGAAACAGGACCTTCTCGGCCTGAAAAAGAATGCCCTTCTTCCTGAATCGGCGCGCACACACCTCCTGGGCGACCTGAGCCCCCCCTTCCCGGATCGGGATGGGCACAATCCCCCGGTACGCTACCATCTCCAGGATTCCCGGGAGTCCTACCGGGAGGTGGAGGTGGTCGAATCCCGGATCGACTGGCGCTCCCGGCCCCTTCTTCAGGTCCGGCTCCGGGACGTGACAGAGCTTCATTTTTACGAAAGCGAACTCAAAAGGCTCGCTCGCCAGGACTCCCTGACCGGTCTTTTGAACCGTCACGCCCTCTGGTCTGAGCTGGAACACAGGCTTTCCAACCCCTCCGCCCGGAGGCGTTTTGCCCTTTTCTATATCGACCTCGACCACTTCAAGACCATCAACGACTCCTACGGCCATGAAACGGGCGATCTTCTCCTCAAAAATGCGGGACGGCGAATCCGGGACTCGGTTCGGGAGAGTGACCTCGTGGCCCGGATCGGAGGCGACGAGTTTCTGGTTCTTGCCTCGGAACCGGTCTCGACCCGCCGGGTCCGGGGGATCGCCCGGCGGATCCTGGCCGCTCTCGAGGCCCCCTTCCACATCCAGGGCCACACCTTCACCATCCACGCGAGTGTGGGAATCAGCTTCTTTCCCGACCACGCCACAAACCCGGAAGAGCTGATCAAAAAGGCCGATTCGGCCATGTACCAGTCCAAACACTCGGGACGCAACCGGTTCACCCTTCATGAGGCCCCCTCCGGCCTGGAGGGATCCATCCACCCGAAGGCCTGACCTTCTCAAGCCCCGCGGTCCGGGCCTTCCGGATTGCTTGCCCAAGGCTCCCTCCTCTGGTAGAATCTCACGGTCCAACCATTCCCCACCGGCGGCGTAGCCAAGCGGTAAGGCAGAGGTCTGCAAAACCTTTATGCGCCAGTTCGAATCTGGCCGCCGCCTCCAAGATCAAGCCTCCCCACAATTTTCCGAACCCCCCGATGAGACGGGCCTGTCCGGCTTTGACCCGTCCCGTTTTTGCCAAGCCCTCTGCCGGTCCCGGAGAAAACCCTCCTTCCTGATTGTCTTCCCCGGCCCCTCAGAAATCCCTGAATTCCCGGGACCCTCCCCTATTTCTTCTCCACCCCCGGCTTGGTAGGCTCCCCTGCTCCCGTGGTGTATCATTGGGGCAGAGCCTTTCATACGATCTTTGGGCGCCGGACGAATAAGATCCTTTTCACCAGGAGAATCGATGGAACAACCTCCTCCTACTCCTCTTGGACGTCTGAAAACCTTTCTTCTCTCCTCCCCGAAACGGACACTTCTCCTGGCAGCTCTTCTCTCCCTGGCCGCCCTGACCTTCTATTACTTTCGGATTCCTCTTTTAGAACGCCTGGGCCTCATCCGGCCCGAGAAGGTCCTTGTCGTCTCGGGAAACATCGAAGCCCACGAAAGCGTTCTGGGGTTCAAGACGATCCAGTCGCGCATCATCGTGCTCCCCTTCGACGAAGGGCAATCGGTCAAGGCCGGGACCCTGCTCGCCCGGGTCGAGGACTCCGACTACCGCCAGCAGGTGACGATCGCAGAAACCAATTTAGCCGTCCAGAAGCGACAGCTCTCCTCCACCCGGCAAAATCTTGTCGCGGCCCAGAAGACCCTGGTCAGCGATCTTGCGGACCTTGAAATGAAGAAGCTTGCTTATGGGCGAAACCAGTTTCTTTTGAGCCACGACTATGTCACCACCAATGACCGGGATCTGGCCCTGACGGCCCTCAAGCAGTCCCGGGCCAATCTCGAGCGGGACCAGGCCCTCGAACGGACAGCCGAGCGCAATGTCCGGCTGGCCGAAGCCTCCGTGAAGGCGGCCCGGGCCCAGCTTCGCATGTCCCGCATCATTCTCGGATACACGACCCTGGTCGCTCCCTACGACGGGGTCATTCTGGTCCGCCAGGCGGAGATCGGAGAGATCGCCCAGCCGGGAACCCCCGTCGTGACCCTGGCCGACCTCGACCATATCTGGCTCCGGGCCTACATCAACGAAACGGATATCGCCCGGGTCCGTCTGGGGGCCAGGGCCACCATCACCACCGACACCTATCCCGGCAAAAAATACACAGGCCATGTCTCCTCCATCGCCTCGAGCGCCGAGTTCACCCCGAAAACGGTCGAGACGCATGCCGAACGGGTCACCCTGGTCTATCGGATCAAGATCGACATCTACAACCCCACCCACGAACTGGTTCCGGGGCTTCCGGCCGATGCCGCCATCAAGGTGGCCCCCCCATGACACCGGAACCCGGCCCCATGGTCGAAGCCAAGAATCTCGTCAAGCATTTCCCGGGGGTCTTCGCCGTGAAGGAGCTCTCCTTCTCAGTCGGAAAGGGGGAAATTTTCGGACTCGCAGGTCCCGACGGGGCCGGAAAGACCACGGTCATCCGGCTGCTCGCAGGTGTGATGCCGCCCGACAGCGGGACCGCGACGATCGACGGCATCGACGTGGTCCGGGATCCGGAAATGGCCCGGCAGCACCTGAGCTACATGCCCCAGAGGTTCGGACTCTACGAGGATCTGACCGTCGATGAAAACGTGCGCTTCTACGCCGATATCTTCGAGGTCCCCGTGGCCCTGCGGGACCAGAGGATCGGCCCCCTTCTGACCTCCTTCGGGATGGAGCCCTTCCGCAAACGCCTGGCCGGCCAGCTCTCGGGAGGAATGAAACAGAAACTCGGCCTGGTCTGTGCCCTGATCCACACGCCCAAGATCCTTCTCTTGGACGAGCCGACCACGGGGGTGGACCCTGTTTCCCGCCGGGATTTCTGGAAGATTCTCTATGGCCTCAGGGAGGAGGGGGTCACGATCCTCATCTCGACGGCCTACCTCGAGGAGGCGGAGCGCTGCACGCGGCTCGCCCTCTTCCACCAGGGAACGATGGCCTATTGCGACACCCCCGCCAATCTCAAGGCCAAGATGCCGGGAAAGCTTCTCAATATCGCCTCGACCGAGTCTCGGGAGATTCAGAAGAGGATCCAGTCCCTGGAGGGCATCTCGGGAGCCCTCCTGATGGGGGACCACGTCCATGTCGCCGTGGACGACGATCAAAAGCGCATCCCCGAAATCACCCGGGCTCTTTCGGAGGCGGGACTGCCCTTCGACCCGGTGACGGTCACGGAGCCGACCATGGAGGATCTCTTTCTGGCTCTGCTCAAGACAAAAAGGACCTCTCCGTGACGGAAACTGCCCCGAAGGAGCCGGCCATCGAAGTCGAAAACCTGGTCAAGCGCTTCGGAGACTTCACCGCCGTCGACCATGTCAGCTTTCAGGTGGAGCGGGGCACCATCATCGGATTTCTCGGCCCGAACGGCGCCGGAAAGTCGACCATCATCCGGATGCTGTGCGGCCTCCTTTCGCCCTCCGAAGGACACGCCATAGTCTCCGGAATCGATGTCGCGAAGGATCCGGAGACGGTCCGGGAGCATATCGGCTACATGTCCCAGAAGTTCTCCCTCTACGGGGACCTGACGGTTATGGAGAACCTGAGATTCTTCGGAGGGATCTACCGGGTCCCCAAGACGATCCTCCCCGAACGCATCCGTTTTGCCGTCACGATGGCGGGCCTCGAAGGCCGGGAGGACTTCCTGGTCTCGACCCTGGCGGGGGGATGGAAACAGCGGCTGGCCCTGGGATGCGCGATCCTTCACCGCCCTCCCATCCTTTTTCTCGACGAGCCGACCTCCGGCGTCGACCCCGAGTCGCGGCGGCGATTCTGGGACCTGATCCATTCCCTTTCCGAAGACGGGGTCACGATCGTCGTCTCCACCCACTACATGGATGAGGCGGAATATTGCAATACCATCGCCCTGATCAACCGGGGGAGGCTCTTGGCTCTGGAAAGTCCCACCACCCTGAAAAAACGGGACCTGGGGGGCCACCTCCTGTCGGTCGAATGCCCAGACATCGGGAAGGCGATCAGTCTCCTTGAGGGTCAACCCGGGATTCTCGACGCCGCGGCCTTCGGAAACGCGGTCCATCTCCTTGTCGACCCGGCAAAGATCTCCTGCCGCGACCTTGAGGGCCGTCTCACCACCGCAGGGATCCCGGTGGCCCGGATCGGCTCAATTGAACCCTCCATCGACGACATCTTTGTACGGATGGTGGGGGAGAACAGCCCCCAGGGAGGCGCCGGATGAGGTGGGGACGGATCCGGGCGATTGCGGTCAAGGAGACCATCCAGATCCGGCGGGACACCCGGAGCCTGATCATCGCCCTCTTCATGCCCTTCATGCAGATGATCCTTCTGGGTTACGGCGTGAGCCTGGACATCAAACACCTGCCCGTCTGCGTCTATGACCGGGAAGGGAGCCAGAACAGCCAGGCCCTTCTCAAGCATTTCCAGGCCTCGGAATATTTCTCGATCGTCGCGGTCCTCAAAAACTACCGAGAGGCGAAGGCCGCGCTTGACAGCGACCGCTGCCGGATCGTGATCACCATCCCTCACGACTTCTCCCAGAAACTCTCCGACTCGGGCGGCAGCACCGTCCAGGTTCTGGCCGACGCAAGCGACGACAACACCGCCAACATCGCCATCGGCTATGCCCAGTCGGTCGTCAACGGATTTGCCGGAAATCTTGCCGTAGCGGCCCAGGGATTCGGGGGATCTCCCGCCATGCAAAACCAGGGAGTGGATCTCGAGGAGAGGGTCTGGTACAACGAGGATCTCGACAGCCGAAATTACATCATACCCGGGGTCGTGGCCCTCATCATGGCCCTGGTGGGGGCCCTCCTGACCTCACTCACCATTTCCCGGGAATGGGAGCGGGGCACGATGGAGCTTCTGATCTCGACCCCCGTTCAGCCTTCCGAAGTCATGCTGGGCAAGCTCCTGCCCTATTTTGCCATCGGAATGCTGGATGCCGTCTTCTGTCTCGTCTTCTCCGTCTTCTGGTTCCATGTCCCCTTCCGGGGAAGCCTCTTCGCCCTTTTTTTGACGACCTCCCTCTTTCTTGTGGTCGTGCTCGGAGTGGGGTTTCTCATATCGGCCGCCATCAAAAGCCAGGTCGGAGCCTCCCAGATCGCCGTCCTCGTGACTCTTCTCCCGACCTCGCTCCTTTCCGGCTACGCCTTTCCCATCGACCAGATGCCCACTCTCGTGCAGGGAGTGACCTACGTGGTCTTCGCACGATATTACGTCACCATCCTGAAGTCCCTCTTCCTGAAAGGCTCCGGACTCGAAGATCTCGCACGGCCTGTGTTGGCCATGGGGATCTATGCTCTGGTCGTAGCCTTCCTGGCCGGACGGGCCTTCAAGAAAAGACTGGACTGAGACGGCGCCATGTTCGAACGGATCATCCGCATCCTTGTCAAGGAACTCCTCGAGATCAGGCGAGACCGGTGGGCCATGTTCCGCCTGATCGTGCCGCCCCTTATCCAGATGCTGATCTTCGGCTATGCGGCCACATTCGAGGTCTATCACGTCAACACCGTCATCCTCGACCGGGACCACTCCCAGGAAAGCCGGGACCTCATCTCCCACTTCGTCGCCAGCACCCGCTTCGATGTCGTGAAAATCGCCGGAACGGAACGGGATGTCGGCCAGGCGATCGACGACGGAACGGCCACGGTGGGGATCACCATTCAGCCGCGATTTGCGGCCTTTCTCCTGAAGGGACAGAAGGCCCCCCTCCAGGTCGTGGTCGATGGAACGAATTCCAACACCGCTCTGATTGCCCTGGGTTATGTCGAACAGATCGCGGCGACCTATTCGGCCAGTCAGGGAAATACCTATGCCACACGGATCCCGGGCGGAATCACGGCCCGGGTGGAGGAGCTCGATGTGGCCCAGCGTCCCTGGTTCAACCCCAATCTGGACGGACGATGGTTTTTCGTCCCGGGGGTGGTGGGAACGCTTTCCCTGATCCTCACCGTCTCCCTGACCGCCTCCGCCGTCGTCCGGGAGCGGGAGATCGGGACCCTCGAGCAGATCATGGTCTCCCCGATCCGCCCCTACGAATTCATTCTGGGAAAAACGATCCCCTTCTTTCTGATCGGATTTGCCGAAACCGCTCTCGTGGCCGTCTTCGGAGTCCTCTGGTTCCAGGTGCCCTTCGTGGGCAATCCCTTCATCCTGATGCTGGGAACCGCCCTCTTCCTCCTGAGCACCCTGGGTCTGGGACTCCTGATCTCCACCCTGGTCCGGACCCAGCAGCAGGCCTTCGGGGCGAACTTCTTCGTCTCGAATCCCATGTTTACCCTGTCGGGGTTCAGCTTCCCGATCGCCAGCATGCCCCGGCCCATGCAGTGGGTGACCTACCTGGACCCGCTCCGCTACTATCTGGTCGTGATCCGGGCCACTTTTTTGAAGGGGGTCGGGATCGCGGTCCTCTGGCCCGACCTTCTGGCCATGGCGGTAATCGGGATCGGCCTTCTGACCCTCTCCACCCTGCGCTTCAGAAAAGCGCTCGACTGATCGGAAACACCCAAACGGCGGGAGACGCATGATGACATGGTGTGAACCAATCCGGCCCGGAACAGACGGGAAAGCCCCGCTCCGAAGGGGACTTCCGGCCCTTTTTCTAGCCCTTCTTCTTGTCGGGAGCCTGGTCCCTTTGACTTGGGCCGAGACCCTGACGACCACAGAGGACACCCTGACCTCCCCGATTATCTCGGGGGTTCCGATCACGATGAAGGAGGCCGTTCGCCGGGCCCTCCACCTTCGTCCGCTCCGGAAGATCGACCAGGACCGGATCCGGAATCTCCGGGCCACGGAGACCCAGGCCCGTTCCACCTACCTTCCCCAGCTCCAGGCCTCCTACCAGAATACCTATGCGAACAGCTTTCTCGGCTTTTTCCTCTTTCCGAACTACCAGTTTGTCGATGCCCAGCTCACCACCGTGACCCTCACCCAGCTGATCTTCGACTTCGGCCGGACCACCTCCCAGATCTCCCAGAGAAAATGGTCCTTAAGAGCCCAGAAGGATACCTATCTCGCAACCTCCCAGTCGATCATCCGGGATGTGGAAACGGCCTACTATGGCCTGATCGCGGCGATCGAGCAGGAAGGGGTGAGCCGGCTCAATGTAATTGACGCCCGAAACCACCTCGACGCCTCCCTCATGCGGCTCAAGGCCGGCATGGGCTTAAAGGCCGACGTGACCCAGGCCAGGGTCAACCTGGCCAACGCCATCCTGGGGAGGATCCAGGCGGTGAACGCCCGGAAGAAGGCCCAGATCGTCCTGGCCACCACCATCGGGGACATGACGGAGAAACACTATGTTCCCGTCACCGATCTTCCGATTCCCGAGGGACTACGGGCCCGTCTTCTTCCGGATCTCAGGAAGGCCTCCGAATCCAATCCCTCCCTTCTGGCGGCACGTCACTCGGTCAATGCGGCCCAGGAGAACCTCAAGGTGGCCTGGCGCCAGAACTATCCCTCCCTGACCGGGCAGGCCCAGTACTTCCTGGCCCAGATTCCTCCCTCGGCCCTGGGATTTCCCTCTCTTCCCAGCGGACCCTATTCCTCCTTCGCCTTTGGAGGGGTCCTGAACATTCCCATCTTCGAGGGCGGCGGGAACCTGGCCCAGATCCATCAGGCCCGGGCCTTTTTAAACGAGTCGATCCACCAGAAGGAGGAGGCGGAGCTTTCGGTCTCCTCGCAGGTCCGCCAGGCCTACCTCGACATCGCAGAGGCCCGGCAGGAGCTGGCCGAAAGCCGGACCGAACTCCAAAACGCCCTCGAATACGACCGTCTCGAAGAGGGCTCCTACAGCGCGGGGATGGCCACGGCCCTCGATGTGATCGACGCCCAGACCGCGCTCAGGAAGGCCCGGGCCGATCTGGTCACGGCCAAGTATTCCCTGGCACAGAAGGTCGTTCTATACCATTACGCCGTGGGGGACCTCTCCCCTCCCTGACAAGGGGGAAGGAGCGGATTACAAAGAGAAAGGGGGAGGCGATGGCCGTCCAGAATGCCGATATCGCAAGAATCTTCGACCAGGTGGCCGATCTTTTGGAGGTCCGGGGGGACAACCCCTTCCGGGCCCGGGCCTATAGAAATGCCGCCCGGACCGTGGGGGAATGGGGGGAGAACCTCTCCGAAGTCCTTTCCAAAACCGGCCATCTGCCCCGGATCCCGGGGGTGGGCACGGACCTCGACGGAAAGATCCGGGAGATCCTGTCAACCGGACGCCTGTCGACTTTGGAGAAGCTTCGGGAGGAGTTTCCGCCCCACCTGACCGAGCTTCTCTCCATTCCCGGCCTCGGTCCCAAAAAGGTCCGGGCCTTCTACGAGGAGCTTGGGATCCAGGACATCAGCGGACTCCACCGGGCCCTTCTGGACCATCGGATCGCCGGCCTCCGGGGATTCGGCCCCCGGTCCGAAGAGCGCCTGATCAAGTCGGTCGAGGCCCGTCTGGCCAAGGTTCGCCGCTACAAGCTGGCCACCGCCGCCCAGTATGCCAGGCCCCTGGTCACGCTCCTAACGGGAGTCCGGGGGGTCCGGGAGGTGGTCGTGGCCGGAAGCTTCCGGCGGAGGAAGGAGACGGTCGGGGATCTCGACCTTCTTGTCACCACGGAGGATCCGGAGCCCGTCGTCGGGCGCTTCGTCTCCTGGGAGGGGGTGGAGCGCGTTCTTGCCAGCGGCTCCACCAAAGCCAGTGTCGTCCTCTCCTCCGGGATCCAGGTCGACCTCCGGGTCATGCCCCCGGCCTCCTTCGGGGCGGCCCTCGTCTACTTCACCGGATCCCGGGCCCACAATATCGCCCTTAGAAGGCTCGCCCAGGACCGGGGACTCAAGATCAACGAATACGGAGTCTTCCGGGGGAAGAACCGGGTCGCCGGAGAGACCGAGGAGTCGGTCTACCGGATCCTGGGACTTTCGATGATTCCTCCCGAGCTCCGGGAGGACCGGGGGGAGATCCAGAGGGCCGCCCGGGGTCCCCTCCCCGCCCTTGTGACCCTTCCCGACCTCAAGGGCGACCTGCACGCCCATACCCGATGGACCGACGGCCACAACAGTGTCCGGGAGATGGCCGAGGCCGCCCGCGACCGGGGGTGGTCCTATCTGGCCATCACCGACCACTCCCGGCGCCTCACGATGGTCCATGGCCTCGGTCCTGCCGAGCTCCGGGAGCAGGGAGAAGAAATCGACCGTCTCCGCCCCCTCTTTCCCGGTCTCTCCCTTCTCAAAGGGATCGAGGTGGATATCCTCGAAGACGGCCAGCTCGACCTGCCCGACCAATCCCTTTTGTCTCTCGACCTGGTGGTGGGGGCGGTGCACAGCAAATTCTCCCTCTCCCGGGCCGACCAGACGACCCGCATCCTCCGGGCCATGGACCATCCCCGGTTCAACATCCTGGCGCATCCCACCGGTCGGCTGATCGGGGAACGGGAACCCTACGACCTCGACATGCTCAGGGTCCTCAGAAAGGCCCGGGAGCGCCAGGTGGCGCTTGAGGTCAACGCCCATCCGGAGCGGCTCGACCTGACCGACGTTTACTGCCGCATGGCCAAAGACGAGGGGGTGCTTCTGGCCATCAATTCCGATGCCCATGCCCCGGGGGAGTTCGACAATCTCGAATGGGGGGTGGGCCAGGCCCGGAGGGGATGGATCGAGGCGTCGGATCTCCTCAATGCCCGCCCTTTGGGAGAGCTTCTGGACTTTCTCCGGAAGAAGCCCTCCAAAACCCGGCCGGAGGGGCCCGCGGGAAGCGGCTAGCGGGTGGCGGGCGAGAAATCCCCTTGGCCTGGACCCGGGCGGGGGAGAGGACCCGGTCAGGAATGGGGGCCTCTGAGAGAAGGGTGTTCTTAAGCTTAAGGGTCTCAGGACCGGAGGGAGACAAAGGTTCCCCCCCAGGGCCCGAGGAAAGGGTTGCAGTCAAAACCCAAAGAGGAAAGATGGGGCTTGAAACCTCGTGTGTCGGGACTCAGAGATAAGAGAAAGGGCGGGGCTGTCACACCGATTCTCCGGAGGGGGACCCCCTCCGGAGACGTTTTTCGGGAATTCCTGGGCGGAGGCCTACCAGGTCAGGGTCTTCGTGTGATCGGCAAAGAGGGCTTTACCGGCCTCGCCGTGGCGGCTGACCTTGACGTCCGGAATAATCTGGGAATCCTTGATCACGAATTTGTGCATGCACATGCCGCAGGACAGGACCACTCCCCCTTTGGCTACAATATCGTGGATCAATTTTTGTTCCCGGAAATATCGTCTGGAATCCTTTTTGGAGGCGAGGAAGACTCCATGATCGTTCAGGAAGATCGTGACGGGGTGGCCCTTGTCCAGTTGGTGCCGGCTAAAGGTCAGAGCCATGTAAGAGCGCCAGGTATCGTTGGTCGTGAGGTTCACAAAAAGAGGATCGGTGTTTCCTGCAAAGGCATTGGTCGAGAGAACCATTACGGACAGGGTGAGACTCAAAACCAGAGCGGAAAGAAACTTCATTATTTCCTCCTTTTGTGGGTCAGGATCGTTGTCCTGAGGTTTTTTAAATCCTGTTTGAAATATTATTCTGAAGTCATGGTTTGTCAAGGCGAATGCAGCGCTGGCTTCTCCCCCAATTCCCCGGGGGCGGTCCTGACGGTTGGGGAGGGGAACGGAAGGATCTTTAAAACCTTCCACTCTTGTCGCTTTCGGAGGTTTCCGGCGGATGAAGGAAACAGGGGAGGATCCGGGCCACCTTGTCACCAGGGAGGAACCAGCGCAAGGCGGAAGTCTCATCGGGAGTCGTCTAGCGGGAGGGGAGGAGTGAAAACAGCCTTTTCCGCTGCACGGGGGTGAGAAGAGCCAGACAGGCCCGATGGGCCAGGATGTGGTCGAGGTCTGCCCGGGATTCCATCCTTCCGATCCGGTCGAGAAGTCTCCGGAGTTCTTCCTCCCTCAGGGGCTTGCGGCCATCGGAGAGCCGGACGACCCTTCTCTTGAGGGCCTCGATCGCCTTCCCCTGCCGGACGGTCGCCGGCATGATGGTCCGGGCGATCTTCCGGATCTTCCCGATCTGGTCCCGGGACAGGCCGAGGGCCTTTTTGTGGCCCAGGTAAAACAAGGGTCCGGGAAGGCGCCCGAACCCGTCCGGGACCAGAAAGTCGGACTCCATGACGGCGATGACCCGTCCCGGAGAAAGAGGCGCCATGTCGGCCGGTATCATCCCGTGGGCCAGGACCCCTCCAGGATTGGTGAGGAGAAGAGCCCCCGCCACCAGGAGTCCTCTCCTGATGCCCGCATTCATTCCCATCTTCCGCTCCTTTCGAGAAGGCCCTTTGCCCCTGTCCCAGACATTTGTCCCTGCTGGACCGGAAGGCCAGGACTTTCGTCCCCGTCCTCTTCCGGAAGAAGACGGACCATTCCAAAGGCCAGGGGACAAAGCTCGTCCGGCGTATGCGTAACCAGAAGGGCCATCGCCTTCCGTCTTGCCAGGAGTCCGGCCAATATTCGGCCCAGACCGGCCCGCCCCTCCGGATCGACACCCGCAAAGGGCTCGTCGAGAAGGTAAAGCCGGGCAGACCTGAGAAAGCACCGGGCCAGGGCGATCCGTGCGGCCTGTCCTCCGGAGAGCTCACCGCTCCTTTTATCAAGGAGGCGGGAGACCCCGAAAAGCTCAACGACCTCCTGCGCCCACCCGGGAAGACTCCCGCCCCTCAAGATCGACCTGAAGCCGGAAAGCCTTCCTGCCGAAGGCGGCCTTTTCCCAAAGCCTGCGGACTCCGCCAGCCGGGAGGCAAAGACAAGATTCTCCCGGACATTCATGTGGGGAAAGAGTGAGACTCCCTGGGGGAGATAGGCGACGGGCCGCCTTTCCAGAGGGAGGTCCGTTCCGAGGTTGCTGTCAAGCCAGGACACCCCGTCCACCCGGACGACCCCCGAGGCTTTGGGACAAAGGCCGGCCATCACCCGCAAAAGAGTCGTCTTCCCCGATCCCGAGGGTCCGCAAAGTCCCAGGATTCCCGAGTCCCGGGAGAGGGTGAAGACGACCCGCCTCCCGGAAAGAGCCGCTCCCCGCCCTGGCAGGACGAGATCGACCTCAAGGGGCATCGGACGCATGGGAGTCCACCCCTTTCCGTCGGAGGAGATTGAGGGCGACAAGGGAGACGGAGGAAAACAGGAGGAGGAGAAGAACCGAATCCCGGGCCCCGTGGGCCTTCATCGACAGAAGATCGTCATAGGCCTTGAGGGAAAGGGTCCGGGTCTCGCCGGGAATGTTTCCTCCCACCATCATGACCACTCCGAATTCCCCCACCGTATGGGCAAATCCCAGAACCCATCCCGTCGCCAGGCCGGGAAGCGACATCGGGACCACGATCTTCCGGAAGACCGTGAATGGAGGCGCTCCCAGGATCCGGGCCATTTCGAGGGTCCGGAGAGGAATCTGCCGGAAGGACTGGGCGACCGGCTGGACCGCAAAGGGGAGGCTGTAGATCAGGGAGGCCAGGAGGAGACCGGCGAAGGAAAAGGGAAGAGGATGACCCAGCAGACGGGCCATGAGGGATCCCGGAAGGCTGTCCGGACTGAAGGCCACCAGAAGAAGATAGCCCAGGACGGCGGGGGGAAGCACGAGGGTGAGCGTCAGGATCGACTCTCCGAGCGTCGTCCAGGAACTTCTTGAGAAGACGATCCATCCGGCCAGGGGCAGGCTCAGGACGGAGAGGATCGTGGCCGTCAGGAAGGAGAGGGCCACCGTGACGGACAGGGCCGAATGGATCATTGTCCCGCCTCCTCCCGGTCAGTGGTACCCGTGCTTCATCAGGTATCGCTGGGCGGAGGCCCCCAGGAGATAGTCCTCGAACGCCCTGGCCTCCCGTTGGTTTCCTGACCGCGTGACGATCCCCATCTCCTGGGAGAGATAGGGGGCGCAGGAGGGCGACAGGGAGACAGAATGTCCTTTGACACTCCGTTCGAGAACCCTCGACTGCGACTCCGAGAGGAATCCCGCCTGGGCGGCTCCGGTCCGGAGGTACTGAGCGACCTGGGCCAGGGAGTTTCCGTAGACGGCCTTTCTTCGAAGAGCGGGCCAGAGCTTTTTCGAACGGAGACAGGCGACCGCCGCCAATCCGTAGGGAGCCAGCCTGGGATTGGCCAGGGCAATCCTGCGGATGAATCCCCGGGACAGAAGCCCGACTCCCGGTTGTTCATGCGCCCGGTCCAGAGTCGCCTTCGAAATCCA
Organism: Nitrospirota bacterium; assembly: GCA_021827365.1. Lineage (GTDB taxonomy): Bacteria > Nitrospirota > Leptospirillia > Leptospirillales > Leptospirillaceae > UBA4572. The sequence continues at coordinate 18,473 of JAKAWK010000003.1, read as the reverse complement.
GAGGACCAGGATTCCCTTCGCATAGGTCCGGAGGCTCTCCTTCCGGAGATACCCGCCGGCGGCCAGCCTCTCCGGAAAGGAGCGGTCGGCGGACAAGAAGAGGTCGTAGGGGGCCCGGTGGCGGATGGCCTGGGCCTCCTCCCCGGAGGCCCCCCAGGAGATCCGGACGGGAATGCCCGTCTTCTTCGTGAAGTTCCGGACCAGGGTCGGAAGGACCGGCATCAGGTCCGCGGCGGCGGCCACATGAAGGGGGGCCTTTTCGGCCTGCGCCCCTGCGGGCGACATCAGGAGCGCCCCCGCCCCCAGGCCGGCGCACAGGATTGCGGTTCCCAGAGTGAATGAAACGGATCGTCCTTTCATCATCGCCTCCATGGTTTTTCGTGATCGGCCGCCTCTGGCACCGCCCCCTCCCGGCAAGCCGCACACCGACCGTTTTTCCGGATACGGAAAGATCGGGTCGACAGGTCCATTCCCTCGAAAACGGTCATCCGGGACAGGGGAACTCCCCCGTATCCGGAAAGGATCCGTATGGCCAGGACGGATGCCATGGCCCCGACCGCCCCCGACACGGCTCCCAGAACCGGAAAACCCAGGGGATCCCAGGACGGATCCCCTTCGGGGAACAGGCATTCAAGACAGGGCCCACTCCCGGGCCCGAGGGGCACCACCATACCCTCCATCCCGTTCATCGCGGCAAAGACCAGAGGCTTTCCGGCCCTGCGCGCCAGCCGGCCCAGGAGGAAACGCTCCTCGAAGTTCGTCCGGGCATCGACAAGAAGGTCGGCGGAGGCCACAAGGGGTTCCATCCAGCCCGAAACACGGGCGTCGATGGCCGTGATCCGGCAAGCGGGGGCTTGCCGTGCGAGGCGTTCGGAGGCCTGGCCCACGCGGCTTTTTCCAAGTCCCGAAAGCTCCATGAGGGTCTGCCGGTTCAGGTCGGGCATCTCGAGCACCCCCTCGTGGACCAGGGTCAGTTCTCCCACTCCGGCCATCGCGAGATACTGGGCCACGATCCCCCCCACACCCCCGATCCCGGCCAGAAAGACGCGGCTCTTCCCGAGCCGCTCCTGATTTTCCGGAGTCCAGCCGGGAAGAGTCATCTGGCGGGCGGCCATGGTTTCCGCCGGGCTCATGACCCCTGCCTCGCGGGAGAGATTCCCTGACCTGACTCGACGATCGCCATGAAGTGGTTGAGTATTGTCTGGGCCGGAACGATTCCCTTCAGCTTCCATCCCTCCGCCCGGATGATGGGGACAAGCCTGTCCAGGATCTCGGGAGGGGGCCGGTAGCCCATCCGCTCGAGGACATTGCGGATGCCGGACCGCCCCGTCTGGTGGGTCACCACGATCTTTCTCTTGAGCCCCACGAGCTCCGGCGGGAAGAGTTCATAGTTGGCCGGCTCCTTGATGACGCCGTCCACATGGATCCCCGAAGAGTGGTGGAAGATGCGGGACCCCACGACAGGACGGTAGGGGGAGAGAGTGCGGCCGATCTCCGCATAAAGCCACCTCGAGATATGGGCCAGTCCAGGAAAGTCGATCCCGGTCTCCAACCCCTTTCCCGAAAATGCCAGGGCAAAGGCCACCTCCTCCATGACCGCATTTCCGGCCCGTTCCCCCACCCCGGTGACCGTCGTCGAGAGAAAGTTCGCCCCGGCGTGAACGGCCGAGACAGTGTTGGCCGTTGCCAGGCCCAGGTCGTTGTGGCAGTGGATCTCGACCGGAAGCCCCAGGGAGGACAACACGGATATCCGCTCAAAAATCTCCAGGGGATGGTGACGGCCGACGGTGTCGCAATACCGGACCCGGATCCCTCCGGCCTCCTTGACGGCCATGACAATCTCCTTGAGAAATTCCATCTCCGCCCGGGAGGCATCCTCGAGACCGACCGAGACACGGCATCCCTCCCCAACCATTCTCCGGACCGCCCCCCGGACCCGCTCAAGGGTTTCCTCCCGGCCCATCCCCCGGACAACGGCCATGTGGAGATCGGAGGTCGGAAAGGAGAGGTGGACCCGCCGGAAACCCAGCCTCAGGGCGGCCTCGAAATCCTCCTCGACGGGCCTGAGCCACGGAAAAAGCTCGGCGGGGACCGGAAGAGACAAAAGGACCTTCAGATCCTCGATCTCCCGATCGCCCAGACAGGGGGACCCCACCTCGATCTCTCTGACCCCGATCCTCGACAACGTCGTCACCACGGCCATCTTGGTGGGGCGGTCGAAGAAAACCCCCGGGGACTGGCCTCCGTCCCGGAGAGTCGTGTCGACAAAGACCGGCGCTCCGGCCGGTGCCTCCTTCCGCTCCTCCATCTTGCACCCCCTTCCCTTGGCCGATTGAGTCAGGAGCCGGAGGCCTTCTCGAAGGCCTCCCTGGCCTCGGCCCATTCTTTGTGCTTGAGGAAGGCCTTCCGGGCCACTTCCTCGATTCGAAGGTACGCTCCCGGGAGCTCCTCCGTCAGGTCATGAAGCTCCATTGCGGTCTCGGCCGCCTGCCTCGCAAGCTTTCTGAACCTTGCCTCCAGCTCCTTTTGATCCATCCTTCCTCCTTCAGTTCCGGATGACGTTTTTTCCCTCCAAAGGAGGAGGGGAGGAGGGCTCCAGTCCCTCCCCCCATCCTTCGGAGGCGAACTCCCCGCCCGACTGGGCAAGAATGTCGAGGGCCACGTCCTTCATGGAACGCCGCCTTTTCATGCTCTCGGCCCGGATCCGCCGGTAGGCTCTCTCTTCCGACAGCCCCTCCTTCCTGACCAGGATCCACTTGGCCCGCTCGATGATCTTGCGTTCGAATATTTCGTTCTTGAGCTTCAGGTTCTCTTCACATACCGTGCAGAAGTCCCGGATGTGAAAGACCGCCTCCTTGAGAAGGGAGGCAAACCGCAGATCGCAAAAGGGCTGGAGCATGACCCCCGTGAGACAGTCCTTTCCCTGTTCGTCCCGCCGCTCCATCAGGAGAATGATGGGGATCGGCGGACCGTTTCCCGCGCTCTGGACGATCTGGAAAAAGGTTCCGAGGGATTCCCCCCGGTCGAGCAGGATCCCGTCGACTTCAAGGCTCCCTGATTGCGACAGAAAGGCCTCGAGAGAGAGCACGGAGACCCGTTCCACGCCCATGGCATTCAGCTCACGGATAATTTCTCCATGGCGATTTGCATCTTTCTGGACAAGCACGATCGTTCTCATTTCCGTCTCTCCTCCCGAAGAATTCAGTAATGGGGGATGCAAACTCCATACCTCTACGAAAAACCCTTACTGAATCCCACTTTCCGGGCACTCACCCAAACAGCGGAGTCATTCTTCATACAAAAAAGTCCCATAACCTCCAATCCTGTCACACCGATTCCAGCCCCCGTTCTCCCGTCCGGATCCGGAGACTGTCTTCGACCGGACTTATGAAAATTTTCCCGTCTCCCATCCATCCGGTCCGGTTGAGGCTCATGATCATGTCGACCACCTCGTCCTTCATTCCCGAGGGGACGACGATCTGGAGCATGCGCTTCGGGATCCAGAAGACTGGCCGGGTCAGGGAGTGCACCAGCGCAAAGGAGGCCGGAGTCAGGTTCCGGGTAATTTTCGAGACCGCGTCGTACTCGGCGGGGATCTCCCGGTCGAGATCGGTCATGACATTTCCCCCCTGGAGTCCCCGGCCGCTCACCGTCGTGATCGTCATCGACCCGAGCCCCATGGCGTCGAGGCCCCGCATCGTGGGAGCCACCTTGTCGCGGCGAATGATCGCCGTAATTTCGACCAGCATCGTCGTCACTCCTTCCTTGTGCGTGGACTCTCTAGATCTTTTCCCCGGTCCGTATGGTATAGCTCTCCGTCACCGGCGTGACGAAGATCTTTCCGTCCCCCTCGTAGCCCACATAGGCCGCATTTTTGATGACCTCGACGATGACCGGGACCTCCGGATCCTCCGCCACGATCATGAGCATGACCTTCGGAAGCTCGTCGTAATGGATCGGACCCACCTTCAGCCCCTTTTGCTTTCCCCGGCCGAAGACATGGGTCTTGGTCATGGCGGGGAATCCCTTGGCCTCAAGCGCCAGGACGACATCATTTTCCTTTTCCGGCCGGACTATGGCACGTACCATCTTCATGACTTCTCCTTCTTTGTTTTTGCAACGGCGGGCATCCCTTGCCGGGAAAATCGCCCGAAGCCCGGTTACGGTTTCTTTTCCAGCCCTTCCGGATGAAAGGCCACATTGATCCCCGAAGGGTTTTCCCGGAAGACCTTGAACAACTTCTCCTCCTGGGCCGTCCGGGTGAGAAAGGTCTCGTAAGCGGAAGCGAGGGCCGTCCGGAGGGCCTCCTTTTTCAATTCTCCGTCCAGTCCTTCGGGCCACTCTTCCTCGATGGCCGCGCAAAGCTGCCCGAACTTCCGGAGGATATGGAGACGGTTCACGGAGACGACATGAGGGTCATAATAAACATCGAAAAACCGGAAATAATCCTCCGCATCCACCAGATTCCTGTATTGCGTCTCCCAGGGTTCCATGCCTTCCTCCCATTCTTTTCTTGGTTTCAGGACGCCGCGATCTCCCCGTGGGTGTAACATTTCTTGGGACAGACCTTGGCGCAGGATTCGCAGCCGATGCACAGCTCCGGACGGACGATGTTCATGACCTTCTTGTCGATTTCGTCTTCGTTGTCGGCTGTGATCGGCACGACCACCCCCTCATCGTCCATTCCCATAAGGGCCAGAATTCCCCGGCCGCAGACCTTGAAGCACCGCCCACATCCGATGCACTTTTCGGCATCGATCGTCTCGACGAAACGGGGGGTCCAGCTTCCTCCTCCCCGGGTCGGGGCAATCACACTCGAAGAGATTCCCATGGGACCTCCTTCCTCATCCGGTAACCGGGTCACCCAAGCCGGAGCCTCTTTTCGAGCTCCGGAAGAAAACCTTCGTTGAGGGAGAGCGAAAGACGTGCGACCCCCTCTCGTTCGTAAAAGATCTGTTCCTTGCCTGTGAGGGTCCCCGAACGAACCACAAAATGGCTTGTCGAAGAGCGTTTCATGATCTGACGGGCAAAAATGCGGGAGGTCTGGCTGTCGAAGCGGCAGCCAAGAAACAGGAAATGGCGTCCGCTCCGGTGCTTTTGCACAAAGGGAGGGATGGGAGTCTGGATGTCGATCTCTGTGAGGACCTCCACAAAGTCGGCATCGGAAACCAGCACCTCCACCCCCGGATCCATGGTCCCCAGGGGACGGTAGAGGACACGGGCCCCGGCCGGGACCTCCGCCGCCGGCTCCCAACCGGAGGAAGTCCGGCGGTCGATCCGGAACCATCGGTCCCGGTACTCGGCCCGGCTCACCCCGCTGATCTGGAGATCTCCCGGCCCGACCAGAAATTCCGAAGAACCGGGGGCATACCAGGTGTCGACAACCAGCCCGACCGGAAACATCTGCAGGAGGCGGTGGACCGGAGAGGGGGCGGTCTTCTTCCGGAAAATCTCCCCCATCAGGGAGAGAAGGGTTTTCCTGTGCTTGTGGGATTCGATATACTGGGCGATTTCATGGAGTCGTCCCACAAGTCGCCCCGGGACCGCCACACGTCCGCTCAGGAGGTCGGCGAGGCCTTTTGGGTCTGTCGGAAAGTCCGGGCTTTCCGGATAGAGTTCGGGCCCCAGGTAGACGATAAGATCTCCCCTTTTCCAGAGATCGGCGATTTCATCGATCTTTTCGGAGATTTCCTCCTCCAGAAGCTCCGGGACGGTCGAGGGGGCTCCCGTAAAAACAGAATCCGGTGTCATCGTCTTCACTCCCTGACGGCCAGCAGGATTCCTCCTGCCGCCCGCCGATCCGAGACCAGCGACACGCAATGGTCCGTTGTGTTGATGAAATGGAACCCCACCCTCCCGGATTGCCGAAAGGGCTCTTCCGTCACATCGGAGGCAGGGACGGCGATGAAGACGATCCCGGGGAACCGCTCCCGGAGAAGCCTGAGCGTTCCCCGTCCCAGCCCTTGCCAGTTCAGGTCGACCAATTCGGCCACATCCCTGACCACGTTCTCTTCCATGACTCCCCTCCTCCTAGCCGGAAACCTTCCGGGCCTCCACCGTCAGGGGAAGACCCTGCCCCGGCGGAATCTCGGGAAGCTCCAGCACCATCCCGTTCCCCAGCGTTACCGTACCGCCGAATAGGGAAGGCCTCTCGGAGCTGACGACCGGCTCCTCGAGATCCTTCTTCGGGACATAGACCGAAAAGACCCCCTCGGCGTTTTTTCGCACCATGACCTTCATCGCACTCCTCCACTTCGTGACCCGCCTGACGTTTTCTCCCTCAGAGGGTCTCCTCCGGGGCCGGACAAACCGGAACTACCGCCGTCACCCGGAGATCCCTCTCCTTCAGGTAGCCTTCGATGCGGGCCACCACCGACCGCTTGTCGGCACAGGAGCGTGTAAAGGGCCCCTTGAGGCGAACGACCACCCTGCCGTCCGTTCCGACGCCTGCCAGCCGGACATCCCCTCCGGAAAGGATCAGTTCGAACCGGATCGGATCCATGACTTTCGCAAGCGACCAGAAAAAGTCTCCAACAATATCGCCCTGGTCCCCCTCCGGCCCCTCAAAGATCTCGTCCATGCCCTGAACCTCCGACGGTTTTTTTGCGGCCCGGGCGCCCGCCGGACCGCATTGGTGAAAGACGACCGGCCGTTTTTGCCGGAAAAAGGTCTTCCTCGAAACAGCCGATCACCCGATTTTCCGGAACAAGGAGGACGAAGTAGACCACCCGCTTCTCCTCCTGATAGCCAACTCCCAGGATTTCTCCCTGCTCCCCTTCCCCGGCCAGGAGGGCGCCAACCGACATTGTCCTGTAAGATCCATCGTTCTCGATGTCGCGAAGGATGGCCACCTTCTGGCCAGGGCGGTACCGGCTCGGCAAATCGCCGCGCTTCTTCATGGGTCCCTCTCTCGGGCAGACTCCGTCGACGCCCCTTCCTCCGGGCTGTCGTCATAGTCGAGGGACTCGAGCTCCCGGCGCTTGCACCCGACCGTCACCCCCGTCTCCGGAATGTAGACGGCATAGATATAGAACTGCTGGAGGAAGGTTCCGATACTCCGGATGTAACCGGCGTCCCCCTTTCTCGCAAGGATCTCCCCGACATCCTTATTGGGAAAGGTTCCATCATTTCTGATGTGCTTTTTGATCCGGACCTTCTCCCCGAATTCGAAAAAGGGGGGCCCTGTCAGCTCCACGATATCTCCGTCTGCCATGGCGGCGCTCCTTTCGGGAAGCTCCTATTTCCAGATTCCGGAGGCTTCCCTGGCGAGATATTCGGCATCTCCCGGCTCCAGGCGAAAGACGCCCCTCCCGCCCGAGAGGGATTCGTACCGGTCGCGGGTCTTCCGCGACAAAAAATTGAACCAGTCCTGTCCCCCGAACCCATCCGGACACCCGGAGATTTTTTTCACGCTCCCGTCGTTGAAAAACACGACATGAATCATCTCCATTCCTGAAATCCTCCCTTCATTTTCATCTCCCGCCACCCCCGGACCTCTGTCAGTAAATGGCGGATCCAGCCCCGACATTGGTGGCGGCCTCCTTGAAACGCTCGACAATCAGAGACGCTTCTTCTGCTCCCATGGCGGGATGGAAGGGAAGGGCGATGGCCCTCTCAGCCAGCTTCTCGGCGATGGGGGCCATCCCTTTGTGAAATCCCCGGGCCAAAAACCAGGGATGCAGATGGAGAGGCGCCGGAAAGGGACGCGCCTCGATCCCTGCCCCGCAAAGATCCTCGACAATGGCGTTTCTAGAGAGAACCGAAAAGCGCGTTCCCAGGTGAACCAGGTAGGCAAACCAGTTCACGAAATCGACACTAGGGGACTGGTAAAGGTCCTTGACCCCTTCAAAGGAGCGCATACTTTCCTGATAGGACTCAAGAATCAGAGCCCTTTTCTTGAGTCCGGCGGGCAACCGTCTCAAAGACATCAGCCCCAGACGCGCCATTCCCGGGGAGAGGAGCACATCCATCGGGAGGAGCGGCGGTGTTCCCGAAGGAAGCTTTTCAGACCTCCCCCCCCGAAGTGCCCGGAACAGGAGATCCAGATCCTCCCGGTCCGTGAGAATCGCGGCATAGGACTCTCCCAGATTGGGATGGGGGGAGCCGAAAGCCAGAATGGAGATGTCCCCGAAACTCCCTGTCCGGCGCCCCCCGGACTCGGAAAAGAGGGATTCTGTCGCATCCTCGACAAGCACGGTCGATCTCTCTCGCGACAACGCCTCAAAACGCTTCCAGTCGGCGGGATGTCCCAGGGAATTGGCGACCAGAAGGAGCCGGGTCCGGGGACCGATCTTCCGCGCCGCCTTTTCCGGATCGAGAGTGAATGACCAGGCATCGATGTCGGAAACCTTGAGGGTCGCCCTTCGCCAGGCGACGGCCCGGGCCATTGCGAACCAGGATAGGGGGGAAGCGATGACCTCGTCCCCCTCCCCGATTTCCAGCGCGGACATCACAAGAAAGAGCGCCACAGAGGGCGTCGGCACAACAAGGGCCCGGGCTCTCCCGAAGACGAATGCCAGACGGCTCTCCAGGCTTTCGACCGGAGTCTCGTAAGCCTCCCGTCCCAGACTTTCCACGAAGGCTGACACCTCGCCGTCGCTCCATTGGGGAGTGTCAAACGGGATCCGTTTTTCGACCCTCCCTCTCTCGTCCCGACTGTTCATGAAACCCTCCGGCTTGCCCCCTGGCCGAGAATGCGGCCAAGCGAGGAAAGAGTCCGGTCGATATCGCCAGAACTGGTCCAGCGGGGGAGGGAAAATCGGAGGGAGGAGAGAGCGGCCTCCCGGGAGAGCCCCATGGACAGGAGAACATGGGAAGGGTCCAGTGCTCCGGTGGAGCAGGCCGACCCCATGGAGGCATAGATCCCTTCCCGGACAAGAGCCAGAAGGATCTTCTCGGCCGGCATCCCCGGGAAACACAGGTTGGCCATATGGGGAGCCCGAAGGGAGGAGTTTTCCGGGCCGTTCCTCCGGGCTTCCGGATAAAGAGAGAAAACCCCTTCTTCCAGAAGGTCCCGAAGCCTCTCCAGTCGCCCGGGTCCCTCCAGCAGAAACTCGCGCGACTCCCGGGCCGCCTCTCCCAGCCCGACAATCCCGGGGACATTTTCCGTCCCTCCCCGGCGTTTCCTCTCCTGGGAGCCGGGCATCAGGGGATGAAACGCTTCCCCTTTCCGGACAAAAAGGGCTCCCGTCCCCTTGGGGCCATGGATCTTGTGGCCCGAAAGCGACAGAAAATCCGCCGGGACTGTCTTGGCGTCCACCGGAATTTTCCCGACGGCGGCGACTCCGTCGCAGAGGAAAAAAGCCCCGGCCCTGTGGGCGATCTCTCCGATTTCTTCGACGGGATTGATCGCTCCCGTTTCATTGTTGACATACATGACCGCCACGAGGGCCGTATTGTTGTCCGCAAGCGCTGAAACCTCTCCGGGGTCGATGCGTCCATCCTTCCCGGCCGGGATGACGGAAACCTTAAACCCTTCCCGCTCGAGGTCGGGAATAAGTCCGAGGATCGAGGAATGCTCGACGGCGCTCAGCAAGAGTGTCCGCCGTTCGGGCCGGGCCCGGAGAGCCGAACGGACCGCCGCCTGGTTCGACTCCGTCCCGCCGCTCGTAAAGAGAATCTCCCGCGTTTCGGCCCCCAGGAACTCCGCCAGAGACTCTCTGGCCTTAATAACCGCGGCCTTCGCCCGCTCCCCCTCCGGATTGGGACTTCCGGGGTTGGCATAGATCTCGCGAAACCAGGGAAGCATGGCGGCCATGACCCGATCGGAGACGGGAGTGGTGGCAGAAGAGTCGAGGTCGACAAAAGACGAGGGGCTCATGACACCGCCCTCCCCTTCCCCTCCCCCAGGCGCCGGAGGGCAATCTGCCGGAGGAAGGGATCGGAGTCCGCGGCGACATGGACCAGCGCCTCTCCCGAGGCGTGTTCGGCCAGCCAGAAGCGGACCCTGACATCCGAATCCTCGAGCGCCTCCATCCAAAGATCGGACCCTCCCCGGGCAAGGACCTCGATCCGGACAAGGGCGTCGGGATCCTTCTGAAAAAGCCGGTGATGGGGGGAAGGGATCCGCCTGGCCGCAACCCTTCTCACCTCGGGGTCGGGATCGTTCCTCATGAAAAGAAGCGCCGAGGGGGCAATCCTCAACGCCACCTGATGGCGTACGTAATAATCCGAGTCCGAGGCCATCATCGGCAGAAATGCGACCGGGATCCTGGCCGCCACCCGGATCCGGACCTCCCTGTCCGGATCTTCCATCATCCGGACAAGCCGGGGAGGACTGAGAAACAGGGCGACATTCATCCGGACCGTCTCGTCGGAATCCCTGACCATCTTCTCGAGAAGGTCCTGCGGAAGATACCGCGTCACGATGGCCCGGGTTTCAAAGTAGTCGTCCTTCCAGAATCGTTCGGCCAGGCCCGGATTTTTCCGGAAAAATCGCTCGATATGGCGGGCATAGGTCGTCCGTACGCAGGAAGAGGACGGGTCGCACCGGGTTTGCGGCTTCAGGGAATGGACCCGGCACCCGGCGCAGGGATCCGGGCCGGGTGCGGCGAGTTCGGGATTTTCCGGGATGTTGCGGACTCCGCAGAAGACTCTCATTCCTCCTCCTTTCCCGCCCGCCTGATCACGGCAATCAGCGGGGAGACACCCAGTCGGTCACTTTTGTCGAGGGTCCGGATCTTCTCCAGAATTTCAAGACCTCTTGCCGTCTCACCCAAGCGGGCATAAAGATAGCCCGCAGCCTTCATTGCAAACAGATAAAATCTCGGACCGGCCACATAGTCTGAAAACGGAGCCTCGGTCTCGGAAACCTCCATGAAGGATTGGCGGAGCCCCAGACGTTGTCCCATCATCTCCGCTGCCCGCAGGGCGAAGGGAATCGCCTCCCGGAGGAGGCCCTTGTAAAAATAAAACTTGTAACATCCGACCACCACCGGCAGAGAATTTCCATAGAGCCGGTCGGCCTCCCGAAGAAAGCTTTGCGCCCTCTCCGTGTCGGCAAAGGATCGGGAAACCTCCCGGAGAAGCGCCAGGGCTTCCGGGGGCGCCGGAGGAAAAAGCCCGGCCGAATCCTCTTCCCAGTTTTTCGTCTCAGTCAGAACGCGGGAGGACATAGACTAGTGTCCGGCCCCTTTTTTCGAACATCCCCCTTCGGCAGGGGTGGGCCCCCCCTCCACGTTAAATGAGGTCCCGCACCCGCAGGAGCTCGTCGCGTTCGGATTTCTGAAGACCAGCTGGGTGTTCATCATGTTGTCTTCAAAGTCGATCTCCGACCCGTCCACATATCCGAGACAGTCCTCCGGAATGTGCAGGGCAAACCCGGGCCCCGGGAAGACCCGGTCGCTCGGGAGAGCCTCTGGCGCAAGCTCCATGTCGTAGGATAGACCCGAGCACCCTCCAGGCTTCACGATCAGCCGGATTCCCGAGCGCTCGTCTCCCCCGTTGAAGCGAATCATGCGCCGAAGAAAGACCCCGGCCTTTTCCGTCACGGTCACACCCATCTCGATCCTCCTTCGTGTTGTCGTCTCCAGAGTCATTTCCCGTGGAGCTTCACTTTCCTGGCCATCAAGCTCTCCCGGTCCTCCACCAGAGCCGGATCGGGGATGCAGGTCTCGTCGATGGGACAGACGGCGGTGCACTGGGCCTCCTCAAAAAATCCGACGCATTCCGTGCACAGGTCGGGATCAATCTGATAGAGACCGTCGGCGGTCGAACTGATCGCGGAATTCGGGCACTCCGGCTCGCAGGCCGAACACCCGGTGCAGTTGTCGAGAACGATCGTATAGGCCATCTCACGTCCTCCCTATTTCAAAACCGCAAGGGGGATCTGTCCGGGAAGAGGGGAGGGAGCCGTGAATGCCCCGGACCTGATTTTCGTCTGTCCGCTCCCGGCCCTGGGGGTGATCTTCCCGGCGCGCACTCCCTCCACATATTCAGAAAACCACTGGAGAAGGGACGGCTTGATCGGTTGATAGGCATAGCGATCGACCGGCAGGATCCCGGCCTCCTCCAGGGTCTTTTTCGGGCATCCCCCGACCTTGGCTACCATCACCCCCACGCAGTCGGACAGGGCGGCGGTAATCCGGGAAAGAGAGTCTTCCTCTCCGTACCCCCCTTCGCAATAGAGGTCGACACGGCGGTGACCGATGAATTTGGCTTCGGTGGCATCCACTTCATAGACCTGAAACTCCCGGGCATGGCCGAAGTGCTGGTTGATCAGACCCTCCCCCGCTGTCGCCACAGCGACGAGAATGGGCGGCTCCCCCTCAAGGCCCTTTCCCTTCCCGAGTCCGGCGAGCATCTCCTTGATTTTCCGCTCCTTTTCCCGGGTCTCTTCGACCTTGTCGCGATAGGCCTCCCGGGCCGTCAGATCGTAGGCCACGTCGGTGATCTCGATGGCCTCGATTTTTTCGTTGGTGAATTCGGCGGAACGGTCCTCTCCAAGGAGCCCCACGGCGTCGGCCCGGCACTGGCGGCAATGGCGCATCATGTTCATCTCTCCCTCGCAGGAGTCCTGGAGATGCTTGAGCTCCTCAGCCGTGGGTCCCCGCTGTCCCGTTAGCCCGTAAAAGGTTCCATGTTCGGGCTCGGAGATGAGGGGCATGATGTTGTGAAGGAAAGCCCCTCGCTTCTTCACCTCGCGGTTGACCGCCTTCAGGTGTTCGTCGTTGACCCCGGGGATCATGACCGAGTTGACCTTGACCAGAATCTTTCTGGCCGTCAGCATCTCGAGTCCCAGGAGCTGTCGCTCGGAGAGGATCCTGGCTGCATCCCGCCCTTTCCACCGCTTCTTGTCGAAGAAAATCCACGGATAAATTCTTTCCCCGACCTCCGGATCGACCATGTTGATGGTCACGGTGACGTGGTCGACATTGTAGTCCGCGATTCGGTCCACCATGTCGGGGAGGGCCAGACCGTTGGTCGAGAGGCAGAGCTTGATGTCCGGGGCGGCCTTCGAGATCAGCTCGAAGGTTTTGAAAGTTTTTTCAGGATTCGCCAGGGAGTCTCCGGCCCCGGCTATCCCCACGACCGTCATCTGATGGATCTCCGAGGCAACCGCCAGGACTTTCTTGGCGGCAAGCTCGGGTGTCAGTCGCTCGGAGACGACCCCGGGACGGGATTCGTTGGAGCAGTCGTATTTCCGGTTGCAGTAGTTGCACTGGATATTGCAGGCCGGAGCCACGGCAACATGCATGCGGGCATAGAAATGATGGGCTTCCTCGCTATAGCACGGATGGTTCTTGACCTTCTCCCAGACTTCCGGATCCATGTCAGAAGGCCCCGCGGAACTTCCGCAAGTCGACTTTTCGGAGCACCCCGAATCCTGTGTCTCTGGTTCCTGGATGATTTTCAGAAAATCATTGTCTTTCCTGTCCATGGTTTCTCCTCCTGGCCTCGCGACAAGGCCTCTTGTCCAGTGCAGGTGGGACCTCTATCCGAATGTTGCCACTTCCCTGAACTTTGCGATCATTTCCGTCCCCTGGCAGATCAGCTTTTCGGCCTCTTCCAGGAGCTTCTCCCGGGAGGCAAAGCCGAATCGGTGCACATCCCGGAGATTCTTGTTCACGACGACGAGACGCCCACCGATCAGGACCATGCGTCCGAAGCCCTCGTGAGACATCTTCATGATGGGGGTCACCATGACCCCCGTGCGTTTTTCGATCGACAGGGCGACCGTGTTGTAGAAGATTTCGAGCCTCCAGAGGACGTCGGGATCGGGGTCCCCGATGATCGGGATGGCCCGGCGCGCCTCGGCATCGAGGACAAACGGCTTCAGGACCTCTTCGTCAGAGAGCTTGTCCCACGCCCCGAATCCATCGTGGGAACGGAATTGAAGGGCCAAATCCCGGAAAAACTCTCCGGATTTCTCCTGTGTCGCGTCGCCGGTGGTCATTTCACTCTCCCCCCTTTTGTCTGTCCGCGCGGGCCCCAAGCTCCCGCGCTCCTCTCAGCACGTTCCTATTCTTCGACGAAATCGGCCGTTTTCTCTCCCTGGTCCCGAAGGATCTTCCGCATCCAGGGAGGCGGCGTTCCGGCGAGAAGGATCCGAAGCCTCTCCAGAAGATCCGAAATCCTTTCCGGTTTCTCCACCTTGACGGGATGGATCTTCTGGGCCACCACTCGCGCCGCCCCCGATCCTCCGATTGCGGCGACATAGAGGATCGCACATCCTTTCAGAGCGTCGATTTTCGGAACGAGTTTGTCCTCGTTTCCGTCCTCGGCCAGATTGGACTCGAAGGAGACCACATGGTCGAGCTTGTAACCTCCGGCATCGAGATCGTAAAGGACGATGTTCTTGGCCCACCCGAAATGGGCGTCGACCGTTTCGAGATCCTGAGTGGCAAAGGCAATCTTCATGGGCTCCTCCGGGATCTGGAGTTTGTTGGGTTTTAGCCGTCGAAACGGACCGGGGCGAATCCTTCTTCCAGGACAGGCTCCTTAGTCTTCGGAGGCTCCTCTGCCGGAACCTGTGAATACCATGTGTCCGGCCGGTTTTCCGGATCCCGCGACCAGATCATGTTCGCGAGAGCAAACAGGGTCTGCATCGCTCCGCGATAGCCGATCGAGAGCCGGTGGGCCGCCCCGAGACGATCGAAGACGGGAAATCCCAGCCGGAAGAGCGGAATTCCCAGACGCTCCGCCGCCTGCCGTCCGTGGGAATGGGTGAGGAGCAATTGGGCCCCCCTCTCCCGGGCCTCGGTCTCGAGGCGGCCGAGGTCGCCGACCAGAGCCTTCCCTCCCGGCATCTTCGAAAGAAGAGGGGAGACGGTCGTCGTCACTCTGGCCACGAGCTCCATTCCGTTCTCGAGAAGACAGTGCCCGACGTCGAAGAGGTGGTCTGGCTCAAGCCCGACAGCCACCCTAAGACCTCCCAGATAGAAATGGGCATCGAGCATGGCATCCGTCAGGCGGCTTCGTTCCCTTTTCAAAGTCTCCGGGTAGTCCGATCCGGAGAGGTCCCGGAGGGTCACCAGAAAACGGTCGAAGGCCGAAAGTCCCATCATCCGGTTGACCACGACATAAGGAACTCCGCATTTCTCGAACAGGAGCTCGCCCGCCCTCCGAAGAGACTCTCCCAGAACGAGGGTGTGGCTCGACTGACCCATCCGGCGAATCTCCGACAGGGTGGTTCCCCCCATCGAAACCGGTTCGAAGGAGTCCGGAACGAATCCGTCAAGGGAGCGCGAAAGATCCGGCAAAAAGATCGGGTCGAACCCGAATTCCCTCAGAAGGTCCTTCAGGTAATCGAGATCGGCCACCGTCAGGTGGGAGCCGGCCAGGACGTTGATCTGGCCCTTGACCCGCTCTCCCCCTTCCGGAACCAGCTCTTCGATCGTCCGGACCATGGCCGCCCGGAAGCCGTCTTCGTGGGATCCCGTGAAATCCGGCGTCGAGACCCCGACAATCGGAATATCCGAATGTTCGGGATGTTTTTTACGGAAGAGGACCACCTCCCCCGCGATATCCTCCCCCTTGGTTTCGGTGAGCCCCGTCGAACAGAGTCCGATCACACCCGGGGAACTTTTTTCCAGGATCTTAAGGATCGCGGCCTGAATGTTCTCCCCGCCCCCGAGGATCGTCGTCACTTCGCTCATCGCCGTCGTCTGGAGCGGGATCGATTCCTTGAAATGGCGCCCCAGGAGCACCAGCGCAAAGGAGGTGCATCCCTGGGATCCATGGAAGACCGGAAGGGCCCGTTCGATTCCCAGAAAGAAGAGGGCTCCCCCCAGCGGGGCGCTCATCTTGAGGGGGTTGACCGACACGAAGTCCTGCGCCGGCTCCTTCTCCCCCATCAAAGATCGCGTTGTCTTTTCCATGCCCACCTCCCTAGACCAGCGGGGTGATCCGGCACCCCGGAGTCCACGGGGCCGGATCCCGGAGGGTTTGAAAAATCGGATTCGTCAGGGCCCGATGAATCTCGGAGACGAGCGTCACCATCCCCTTGTAGCCGGCAAAGGCGAACCTGCGCTCCTGGTTCACGTCCAGAAAGGGCACCTTGGCTTTGAGCGCCACGAACTGGGAGCGTCCTCCCGCCATCAGGATGTCGGCCTCGGCATCCTTCAGCATCCGGTACATCTCCCGGGGGGTCATGGTGTCGATCATGTGGGCGTCCTCTCCCATGAGCTCGGTGATCCGTTCCTTGTCCTCGGCCGTGGACTTTTTCACGCTGGTCCCGACGACCACGAGCCCCGCCTCCATGAGCGCGGAGACGACCGACCAGCTCTTGACCCCTCCGGTGATCAGGAGGGCCCGTTTTCCCGCCAGGGCGGGCCTCAGGCCTGAGATGGCCGCCCAGGCGTCCCGCTCTTCCTGGGCAATCAGCGCCTCGGTCCGGGCAATGAGATCCTCCGGCGCCCCCCGGGAGACAAGAAGGGCCGCAATGTTCCGAAGGGAGGCGCTCATGTCGCTGATCCCGTAGAAGGAGCCTTCAAACCAGGGAATTCCGTAGCGCTCCTCCATCTTGCGGGCGATATTGATCATCGCCTTGCTGCAGACCAGCATGGCCGCCCTTGCCCGATGGGAGGAGGCCACCTCCCGGTACCGCGCGTCTCCGCTGATGCAGGCCGAGATCCGGATGCCCAGGCGGTCGAGAAGGGGCTTGACCTGCCAGAGCTCCCCCGAGAGGTTGTATTCCCCGATGATGTTCAGGTCTGTGGGGGTGCTAACCTCGGGCTCCATCGTCCCGATGACGTAGTCGAGAAGGGCCTCTCCGGCCAGCTTGTTCCCGAGATTCTTTCCGCCCACGAATCCCGGTGCGTTGACCGGGATGACGGGACGGCCGAACTTTTCGGTGGCCGCCTTCGCCACCGCCTCGATGTCGTCGCCGATGATTGCCGGAACGCAGGTCTGGTAGAGAAAGACCGCCGGAGGGTCGAAGCGTTCGATGATCTGCCGGATGGCCTTGAACAGATGCTTCTCCCCCCCGTAGACGACGTCCATCTCGTTCATGTCCGTGGTGAAGCCTGTGCGGTAGATTCGGGATCCCGAGGAAAGAGCGGAGCGGTTGTCCCAGGAATTTCCCTCGCAGGCGATCGGTCCATGAACCAGATGGGCGACGTCAACGATCGGCTGGAGGGCGATCTTGGCCCCATCGAAGGCGCACCCTCCGGCGGCGGCCCCGGGAGTGGCGACCTTCGTGCACCCTTTTTTCCGGTCTTTTTCGGATTTCGACTGGTTGTGGTCGCAGGCCGCCTCCTGGAAGACCTCAGAGACCTTGGGCGTTCCCATCACTCCTCCTCGGAGAGCGGAGGAGAGGTTGTCCCTCCCCTCCGCGGATTGAGACTACCGGATGATGTCGTAGCTGTAGTCGGTCTTGCTCGGAACATTGGTGTTCTTGTCCATCTCGTCGAAGATCTTGTCGAGGATCTTGACCAGGACATTCATGGCTCCCTGATAGCCCACCGTCGGGTACCGGTGGTGGTGATGGCGGTCGAAGATCGGGAAGCCGATCCGGATCAGAGGGGTCCCGGTGTCCCGTTCGAGATACTTCCCGTAGGTGTTTCCGATGAGAAAGTCGACCGGTTCCGTGAAGAGGAGACTCCGCATGTGCCAGAGGTCGCGTCCGGGCCAGGCATGGCAGCCGGCTCCATAGGGGGAGCTTGCGAACAGGGTCTTCATCTTTTCTTCCCACTCCTTGCCGCCGTTTGTGGCAAGGACATGGACCGGCTCCGCCCCGAGCTCCATCAGGAACTCGGAGAGCCCCAGCATCTGGTCGGGATCCCCGTAGAGGGCAAACTTCTTTCCGTGGATATGGGAGGTCGAGTCCGCCACGGCATCGACCAGCCGGCCCCGCTCGAGCTTCAGGCTCTCGGGGATCGCCTTTCCGCTGAGCTCAGAGATCGCCATGAGCCAGCGGTCGGTTCCCCGGATGCCGATCGGATAATGGAACGCCTGGGTCTTCTGCCCGAGAGACGCCGCGTATTCGAGTGACTTGGGTGTGTTGTACTCCTGAAAGGAAAGGGTCGCCCGGGCGTTCACGGCTTTTTTCATCTCCGAAAGCGGCGTTCCGCCCATATACATCCGGAACGCCCCGTCGGTCGGGGTATCGAAGACATCGCTGGTGTCGCCGACAATGAGAAATTCGACTCCCATCCCGGAAAGGATCCGCTTCACCTCCCGGATATTGCCGACACTGTACCCGTCAAAGCCCATGACGATGTTGAGAGAAGCATTCTCCGTCCGCGTCTCGCCCGCCCAGAAGTGCTCCATCAGTCCTTTGAGGGCGTTGTCGAAGCCTGTGATATGGGATCCCACGAAGGCCGGGGTATGGGCGAACGGAACATCGAACTCCTGGGGAACCGATCCCTTCTCTTTCGCGTTCTTGATGAAGGCATTCAGGTCGTCCCCGATCACCTCGGCCATGCAGGTGGTGGAGACGGCGATCATCTTGGGCTTGTACATCGAATAGGCGTTGGCCAGCCCGTCGATCATGTTGTTCAGGCCTCCGAAGACCGCCGCATCCTCGGTCATGG
>JAKAWK010000094.1 GCA_021827365.1 Nitrospirota bacterium | reverse complement strand
GAAAAAGGCGACGGACTTCTATCTTCCCGTCTTCTGGGTCAGCCTCTCCCTTCTCATCATGACCGGGGCCTTTGTCATCTTCGACCGGCTTGTCTCTCTCGAGAACATGGTCTTTCCCTACAAGAACTCCTATGAGACCTTCTGGCTTCTGAAGCTGAGCTTCGTCGGTGGAATCGCCCTTCTGGGGATCCTGATCGCCCGGATGTCGGGAGAGATCCGGACAACGACCCGTCAGCAGCTTGCCTCAGGTCCGGACTCCGAACAGGCGCTGAAGCTCGAGGAAAAGAAGAGCCGCCTCCGACAGACGGTGGGACTTCTTCGAAACCTGAATGTCGTTCTCGGGATCTTCGTTCTCCTCTGGGCGGCCGTTCTCCAGAACATTTTCGGACTTCTGATTCTCCGATAGTCCTGCGCGGATCCCGTTGCGCCCTACCCTAAGAGAGGAGCCTTCTTGGCCTATTTTCTCAAAAAGAACGACCGTCCGAAGAATCCCGCCGATCGAAAGATTCCCACCACGATGGCGACCCAGCATCCCGACAATGCGGCGGCTCCCTACTGGAAAACCAACCAGGAACCCTTCATCAGCACATTGGATGAGATCGAAGAGTGTTACAGGGCCTACATCGACATAGGCTGCCAGGAGTATATGTGGGACTGGGAAGGAAAATATGTGGACGAAGGGGTGGTCGAAAAGCTCTTTTCCACTCATTATGACTACTTCAAGGAAAATCAGATCGGAAAGGATGTCTTCCTGACCTTCCGCCTTCCGAATATCTGGTACGAAAAGGAATACCGGATTGCCCGGGCCTACATCGGCATTCTGACATTCGAGGACCTGGCCCGTGATCTGGGGCTCAAGACCCCGCCGGTCTTCGAAGTCATCCTGCCCATGACTGATGAAGGTCAGAAGATGATTTACCTTCAGCAGACCTTCCGGAAGATCGCCCGGCTCAAAAACCAGGTCTTCGACGAAGAGGGGACGGTCCGGGACTCTTCCTACCTGCAGGTCATTCCCCTTGTCGAGGGGGTGTCGGAACTGACTGTCTCCCGCAAGATCCTTCACGACTACGTCGATCTCCATGCCGCGGAATACGGATCGAAGCCCCTTTACCTTCGGCCCTTCATTGCCCGTTCGGACCCCGCGCTAAATGCCGGCATCGTTCCCGCGACCATTGCCGCCAAGGTGGCCTTGTCGGAGTATTTCCGCTTCGAAGAAGAGACGGGAATCCCGGTTTATCCCATCATGGGTGTCGGTTCCCTGCCCTTCCGGGGAGGCCTTTCTCCCTGGAACGTCCCCCATTTCATCGAGGAATATCCCGGCGTCCGGACGGTCACAGTCCAGTCGGCCTTCCGCTACGACTATCCTCAGGAGGATGTGCGCGAGGCCATCAATCTCCTCAATCGATCCCTGCCTGGAACAGTCCCATTGGCCTATACGCCGGAAGAAGTTTCCGCGGGGGAACGGCTGGTCACGATCTTTTCCGAGCATTATCAGCAAACGGTCGAGGAGGTAGCGGACGTCATCAACCGGATCTCTGCCAGCATCCCCCCCCGACGGGAACGTAAGCTTCACATCGGGCTGTTCGGCTATTCCCGGGGAATCGGCCAGAAACATCTCCCCCGGGCGATCGGATTTACCGCTTCCCTATATTCCCTGGGGATTCCGCCTGAACTGATCGGGACAGGGCGAGGAATTGCCCAGGCGATCAGGGAGGGATACGCTGAGCCTCTTTCCCTCTTCTACCGGCGCCTGAAGGACGACATGCAGGAGGCAGGCCATTATCTGAACAAGGAAAACCTGACCTTTCTTGCCTCGGAAAACCAAGGCTGGGCGTCAGTCAAGGAGGATATCGAACTCATTGAGGATTTCTTCAAGATCGAACTGGGGCCGGTGACGATCGAGCATTATCTCCACCGGAATTTTGTTTCCAGCATCTACTTCCTGATGCAGGAGGAGAAGGATTTTTCCGACTATCTGCTCAAGGCGGCGCTCCTGCGGAGATCCCTTGGTTAATCGGACAAACAAAGACATGAAACGTCAGGAGTATGGTCTTGGCCAAGTCCCTTGAGAAGCGGCTGTTTTTAAAGATTGTCATGCCGGTCCTCGTCATGATCGTCATCTCATGGGTCCTTTATTCCGTAAAGGATCCGTTGATGAAGGGGGCTGCCGGTGTGGCTCTCCTTTTTTTTATCTCCTTTGTCGTTTTCATTCTCAGGAAGCAGTGGCAGGAAAGGGAAGACTTCAAGGTGCCGGTCTGGCTTTTCGTAGTCCTGATCTCGATCCTGATTCTTTTTCTTACTCTGGTGGGAGTTCTGCCCATCGTAACAATGTTCACAAAGCCCCCTTCGTCTTATCCCTGATTGTCTCCCTCCGGAGCCGCCGGCTCCGGGAAAGGTGGTATTTTTTCCACATATCCGGGAAAAAAACGACACTTTTCTCCCCGGTTTTCTAGGGCGAAGGGGAGAACTCCCTTCTTAAATCATGAATCCATAAAGGATAGTGTTATTGGCACAGCCCTTGCTTTAAATTATTAAAAGCCATTTTGCTATGGAAGGATTCGATTCGGGCCTGTAAGAATCTTTGGAAATAAAAATCGGAACCAGAACTCCCGGATGGGGAAAGGGACGACGATGAGGTGGCAGCGCACACTGAGAAAACCGGTCGAGATACGCGGAGCAGGTCTTCACTCCGGCAAAGAGGTCACGCTGATTCTTCATCCGGCCCCTGAAAATCACGGAATCGTCTTTCATCGGTCCGACCTTGGAAGTGTCTATATTCCAGCCCATGTCCGGTTCGTCTCGGCCGAGAGGTCGGCCCTCTCCACAGTCCTTTTCGACGGGCAGGCGACGGTCCAGACGATTGAACATCTCCTGTCCGCTCTAAACGGACTCTACCTCGACAATCTCGTCGCCGAGATCACCGGGGCAGAGCTTCCGATCCTGGACGGCTCCTCTCGGAATCTTGTCGCGGCTATTTCCGGGGCAGGGGTTGTGGAGCAGAAGAAAGCCCAGAAATTTTACCGCGTGGTCCGAGCCGAGGAGTTCGTCTCAGGTAACAAATATCTTTCGGTTGAACCTTCCGACCGTTTTGAGGTGGACTATGAGATCGACTTCGGACCCGGTCTCCTGCAGCGGTATCATTTCATCATGAGCGAAACGACCTACGAATCGGAAATATCCCGGGCCAAGACCTTCTGTTTCGAGACGGATATCCATAAGATGCGGGCGATGGGCCTGGCGAGAGGTGGAAGTCTCAGCAACGCTCTCGTGATGGGGAAGACCGCTCTTTTAAATCCGGACCAGCAGACATACGCGGATGAGTTCGTCCGCCACAAGATCCTCGACTTTTTGGGGGATATCAGGCTTCTTGACCGACCGGTCGTCGGCCGTTTCGTTGTCCGGAGGGGGGGCCATGCCTTCCACACCGGATGCCTGCGCTCTCTCTGGGAAAAGGGAAACCTTGCCCTCTCGACCCAGATGCCCTTCCCCTCCGACTCCCCAGCCGCTGTTTCCGGAAAGACGCTCCTTCCCGTCAGGCAGTAAACGGGGCCTGCGGGTTTATAGTGAAATCCGATCTCAGAGGCGCTTTTCACGGGCCAGGGAGACGATGGAAATGACAAGGGGAGCCTCCGAAACTTCGGTCTGACAGCCAAGACGGATTTCAGGGTCGAGCATCATGGCCTTGGCCAGAAAATCCTCCTTTGAATTTCTTTCCCTCAAAGATTCAAGCCCTTCAAGAACCTTCACAAGGCAGGTCCCGCAGGCGGCATTTCCTCCGCATATGAACCCGAAGGTAATTCCATGGGCCATGGCCCCCTGAAGAATGGTGTCGCCTTCCGGAATGTCGATCTCGCGATCGAGCTCAATGATCTTGACAGAGGGCACTGAGACTCCCTTGTTATGCAGGTGAAGGCTTATCGTCCATAGAGTTTGTCTACAAGACCCTTGACGGCCGTGTCGGCGACGATGCGGAATGTGGCAGGGGTCGATGGAAAGACGAGCTTCTCGTAACCCCGGCCCTCTCCCACGCCTTCCCAGACAATTCGTTCCTGTTTCGTGTCATAAATCCTTGCATAAACCCGGACCTGTTCAGCCCCTCCGGCAATTTCGGCCATCTGGATCTGGGTTTCAAAAAGGTACCGGACCCCCAGACGCTGTGCGAATATCCGGGTGGCCGTCATTCCGCGGATGCTATGGGCGGAGATGTGGGGCGCCATCTGCGTCCAGAGGGAGGCAAGGGCGGAGTCATGCCGGATTTGGTCACTGACGGAGGATTCCTCCATGAGAGCCCCGGGTTGGGTGAAATGTTTTTTCATGGCCCTGTCGAGAAGTGTCCCGATGGTTTCCGCTTCTTGGGTGGTTCCTGACCCGGGGATGGTCGGGGTAAGGGCCGTCTTCCCCTTGGCCAGGAGGACGGGAGAAAAACCTTCCGCCGAATAGATTTCCTTTGAAAGATTGTTGATCGAATCGGCACATGAGGAAAGCAGGAGAAAAAGGATGGAAACGACCAGATTACGTGTTCGGCTTTTCAGGGTCATCAGTTTTGTCCATCAATTGTGAAAAATCCATGTTGGGGGGCGTCTTTTTGAGAATGTTTTCCTTGACGAAAATGGGAACCTGGCCCCGGATGGCGATGGCAACGGCGTCGCTGGGACGGGAGTCGACAGAAAACTCCGAATTTTCCGAGATGAGATGGAGGGAGGCAAAGTAGGTCTCCCCTTCCAGCTTGTTGATGACCGCGGAGAGAAGCTTCACATTGATGGAAGAGAGAAGGGAGATAAATAGATCGTGGGTTTGGGGACGGTCGGGATGGGACCGGGCCAGTCCCATGGAGATGGCCTGGGCCTCAAAAGGGCCGACCCATACCGGAAGTGTCCACTCCCGGCTTTCGTCCTGCAGGATGAGGATGTAGGACTGGTTGGTGGCGTCGAAGAAAATTTCCTTGACGAAGACCTGGATCATGAAAGCGCTCCTTTCCGGAAGGACCTTTTCCGGATTTTTCTGTGAGATGAATCTATTCTATCACTGAATCTTCAGGGTTGGAAAACTGGGATTAACCATTCATTTCCAGATAATGAAACATAAATGTTTCATGGTTGAATCACTATCAATTCTGTGGTATGGTCTGCCAACGGGAGGCTCTAAAATCCTCCTGAACATGGTGGGTGTCCTGATAAATAGGATGTTCCTTAGGGGAACGAGGGTTTGGAAAACCAACGGGAGGTCGATTATGAAAAAGATTTCCGATCGTGGAGAATCCAAGGGAATGTTGGCGGTGGTGATGGTGGCCGGACTCTGGTTCGGACTCATTGCTGTCTTCGATCATATTTCCATGCTTCAGAATCACTGGATGGGATCCTGGTGATCCTGTTTCCTCGAAGGTCATGAAAAGGGTAGCCGTTCGGGCTACCCTTTTTTTTGACCCCGTCATCGAATGCTGTCTTTGGGTTCAACAGATCATTCTTCTTCCCCCTCGTTCTTTCCTGAAACAAGCGTGAGGACTGGCACCGGTGAAGGCTCCGGCATTAAATCCTGGGATTCCGCCGGAGTATGGAATCCGGGCTGGGATCCCTCTTCATTCTCAGACCCAGGACTTTCACCACCCGCAGGTTCCTCCTGGACAATTTTTTTCGGGAGGTCCGGCATGAAGCCTCCCTGAATTCGGATCCAGAGATTCTCAAGTGCGGAAAAGCCAGCACCTCTTTTTGTTCCTGCGGTCGCCTGCTCGAGCAGGACTCCCTCGAGAAAAATCCCCATGGAAAAGCGTTTTTGGTGGGAGGGACCGGATTCCTCGACAAGGCGGATTTCGGGGATTGCCCCAAAATGCTGCTGGGCCCATTTCTGGACGAGAAGCTTGTAGTTCGGAGGATTCTTCCCCCGTTCCCGGGGACGGATAACCTCCGGCTCGGCGGGAGCGACCGGACGGCGTGGTTCCCGGGGAGGGGCGGCCTCGATGTTCCGGAGAATCTCCTGAAGAGGCTGGGCGAACCAGGGGATCAGAACTTGGCGGGCCGTTTCCAGTCCGTATTCGCAGTAAATTGCCGCGGCGAGGGATTCGAAGGTGTCGGCAAGGAGAGAGTGGTTCTCCCGTTCACCGGAAGAATGGCTTCCCTTTCCGAGAATCATGTAGGACCCGAGATCCATGCGTCGGGCAATCGATGCAAGGGTCTGGGTGCTCACGATGGCTGAAAAGACCTGTCCAACCTCGCCTTCTGTGGCCTGGGGCCACATATTGAGAAGGTATTCGCTGACAATGAGCCCGACGACCCGGTCTCCAAGAAATTCAAGGCGTTCGTAGTTGGGAATGGGCTTTTTGCGACCCCGTTCATGAGAGGCGGAGCGATGAGTCAAGGCCTCATCTATGCGGAAGCTTTCCTTGAAAGGGAGGCCGAGCATCCGGATCAGAGTCTCCGCTGATTTGGGCGTATTTCCCTGTCTGACATCTCCCAACGGACCCTCCAATCTAGAGTTTTGATTTGTGAAACTTCTGTGATTCATGGATTCGATAATTCATGAAATATGCCTTCAAGGCCAGCCCTTCCGGATGGGATATTCTGTCCCTGTCCGAAGATGCACGATTTCATCATAGCATATTTTATAATTGGGAAAGTGTGTTTCGAGTCACGCAGTTTGGCATCCTCCTTTTCCCTTGGCATGTGGCGGAGTTGACCAGAAAGGGAATTTCTGCAGGGGCGGTTCTTCAGAGGGATCCAAGCTCTCACAGCCTCTTGTTTGGGCAAAGGGTTCCTTCCCCAGGCTGACCAGCATCCTACACCCTTGGAATATTGATCTATGCAAGGGTGCGAGCCGGAGCCGCCACCTGAGATCGATCTCCAAGATGTCTGAAGTCGGATGAACGATAACGCTGGTCTCCCCCCTCAGGCTAGCAGGAGAAAAACCAAGCTGAAGAAGGGACCTTTCAGGTAAAAATTCCGGGATCAGTCGGGAGCCCTCCTGTCAGGCAGATCTTGTCATTGCCTGAAAAATGTTGTAAATATCTTCTATTTTCAGGAGGATTATGACGGACAGAAGAATCATTGTGGACCGGAGCTTCGAAGGTCTCCTCGCCGGTCTGAACGGAAGCTGGATCCTGTCTTCGGGCACGGAGGAGGTGGGAGAGACCGTCCGTGGCTGGTCCTGTGACAGGGCAATCCTTCCCCATCGTTTCAGCCGGGCCCTGGAGGCTCTCCCTATACTGCCGCCTCTTGTCCTCGTCTTCGAAAGGGAAGGCCGCCCTCCATCTCTGGATCGGATCCTTCCCCTTCTGGGCCGGGTGGATATGGTGATTCCCCGGAAGGTTCTGGCGAGTGATCTCGGGGAGATCCTTTCCGAACCTCCTTATCTTTCCCGGTGGTCGGAGACGTGGGTCGGATATTATCCAAAGGGCCTGAGAGGGTTTCTTTCAAAGTACAGGAGCCTTCTGGTCACCCGGGAACGGGTGGACAGGCGCCACTGGCGGGTTTTCCAGGAATGGGCCGAGGACTCGGGGTCCGTTTCGGACGTGGCCCGAAGTATGAAGCGCCATCCGAAAACGGTCCGCCACAGCCTGGGGATGGTTTCGGACCAGCTGGGAGTGGGGCGGATCGATCAGTTTTCCAGGGAATCTCTCCGGGAAATGCTCCGGCTGGTCGATTTTCCCGGGGACTGGCAGAAGGAACAGTAATAGAGGGACCGTGACTCAAGCACAACCTTCTGAATCGGAAGTCCGCATTGGAAACAGGGCTGTCCTTCCCGGCCATAGACCAGATGGAGTTTCTGGTATCCCCCGTTTCGTCCGTCCTCGCGGGTAAAGGAGTGAATGGTGGAACCCCCCTCGGAAATGGCGGCCCGGAGAATACTCTGCAGGGAGGAATACAAAACTCTTGCTTCCCGGCGGTTGAGCGACCGCCCTTTCCGGAAGGGCGATAGTCCGGCCCGAAAGAGAATTTCTGCCATGTAAATGTTCCCGATCCCCGCAAGAAGGCGTTGGTCCATGAGAGCCCCCCGCAGGGACCGTGAGGTGTTCCGGACGATCTCTTCGAATTCATCGGGGGAGACAGAGAGGGTATCCGGGCCGACATGGGAGAGAAGACTGGATTTGTCGGGGGATTTGGTGAATTCGATTCGACCAAATCGCCGGGGATCGATCCAGACAAGCCGAGAGTGCCTATCGGAAAACCGGATTTCCAGATGGGTATGGGGAGGGTTCCGGGAGGTGTCGATCCGGCGCCACCCCCCGGACATTCCGAACCGAGACAGAAGAAAAAGAACCTCTCCTATCTCTTGGGGGCCACCTGCCTCCTTTCCCTGTCCTTTTTTTGAAAATCCCAGGATCAGGGTCTTCCCGTGACGACCGATCCCCGTTCCGACCCATCCATCCCCCGGGAGGGAGGAACAGGAGTCTCCGATCCGGATTCTTCTGTCGAGAATCCGGCAAACCGTAAGAGAGGCCCCGGTAAAAAATTCCTCAAGATCTTTCCGGGAGGTTTCGACTTCTGGAAGCTCCGGCATGTCTGTCCTGTTCCTTTCTCTCTGGCCATCATACTCCCGTCCCACCCTGGTGGCCATAGATGACAACAGCCAGGAGAAGTCCAGCCCCGGTCACGAAGATCCATAGCATCAATCCCAGTCCCACGGGCTTCCATCCGAAGCGGGTCAGGCGGGAAAGATGAGTTTCAAGTCCCATCGCCGCCATGGCGACTGCCAGAATGCCGGCATCGATCTTCTGAAGAAGGGTCAGAAGGGAGGGCGGAAGGGCGACAAGGAAATTCATAAGGACGACCCCTGCGAAGGCTGCTACAAACCAGGGAAAATGCCGGGAATGGCCTCCACGGGTTCCTTCCCCCTTTCGGTCCCGCAGGAAAATCATCCCTTCAAGTAGCAGGACGACGGGAAGAAGGAGGGCCACC
>JAKAWK010000093.1 GCA_021827365.1 Nitrospirota bacterium | reverse complement strand
TTGCTTCCCAGCGCCCCTCCGACCGCCCGGGCCGCCCGGGGTCTCCCGATTCTTTTTGCCAGTTCTCCATAGGTGAGGGTTTCTCCGAAGGGGATTCTCCGGGTTTCCTCCAGAACACTTGCAGCAAAATCCGACAGACCGGGGGGAAGGGGGCCGCAGTAGGCAATCTCTCCCCCGAACACCCCTTCGAGGAGCTGCCGTAGATTAAAGGGGAGAGGATCCCCGTGGCCGGGGGTTCCCCCTCCCCCGGTTTCGGCCAGCCGGATTCGCAAGCGGACGGGTTGGCCGTCCCGGATGGAAACCTCAAAGAGATAGTCTTCGAAAAAGAGAGAGGGGTCTGTCCTCATCCGATCCTCTTCCGGAAGAAGTGGCCTGCCAGAAGCAGCGAGCCCAGGCCGATGGCCGCAAGGGCCCCGTATTCGGGAAGCAGGATCCGGACATCGGCTCCCTGAAGAAAGACCTCCCGGAGGATGACGAGGAAGTAACGGAGAGGGTTCAGGAGGGTCATGTCCTGGATAAAGACCGGCATGTTGGCGATCGGGGTGGCAAAGCCTGAGAGGATGATGGAGGGAACGAGAAAGAGAAAGGCTCCCAGAAGGCCCTGCTGCTGGGTCGAGACGAGGGAGGAGATCATGAGTCCGACCCCGAGCCCTGAGAGGGTGAAGAGAAAAATTCCGAGATAGAGGGCCAGAAGGGATCCCCGGAGCGGAACATGGAAGAGGAAGACTCCCACCAGGACAATGGCTGTGGATTCGGCAAATCCGATGACGAAGCCGGGGAGGATCTTTCCCATGATGATGTCGAAAGGCTGAAGCGGGGTCACCAGAAGCTGGTCGAAGGTCCCGTCCTCCCGCTCCCGGGCGACAGACAGGGCCGTGACGAGAAGGGAGACCACCAGGGTCAGGAGGCCCACGATGCCGGGAACGATGAACCACCGGCTCTTGAGATTGGGATTGTACCAGGCCCGGATCGAAAGGGGGGCAATTGGCGGGGTCAGGCCGTTCTGGGACACGAAGTCGTCGTTGTATCCCTGGACGATGGTCTGGACATAGCCCATGAGGATCATGGCGGTATTGCTCTGCCGCCCGTCCAACAGGGCTTCGACCGTTCCCTGGCGTCCGGCCAGAAGGTCCCGGCTGAAGGTACTGCGGATGTGCAGGACCAGAAGGACTTTCCGGTTGTCGATCAGGGAGCGGACCTCCCCTTCGGAGCCCACCGCCTTTAGAAGCCGGAAGTTGGAGGAGCCGGAAAATCGGGCCAGAAGCTGCCGGGAATAGAGTCCCGGGTCCTCGTTCCAGACGGCATAGGAGATGTGGTTTAGATCGAAGGTCGCCGCATAGCTGAAGACGATAAGCTGGACCAGAGGAGGAACGATCAGCACCATCCGGGACTTCTTGTCCCGGAGAAGGGCCAGGAATTCCTTCTGGGCCAGGCGCAGAATCCGGATGACGAGCGCTTTCAAATGATCCTCTTTCGGCTGATCCTGACCAGAAGGGTGAACAGGAAGAGTGAGAAGAAAAAGAGCGCGATCGCGTTGGGAATGATCACCCCCGGAATGTCCCCGGCCAGGAAGACGGACTGGAGGATAGTCACATAATAGGAGGCCGGAATGATGTGGGTGATGACCCGGATGAAAAGGGGCATCGAATGGATGTCGAAGATGAAGCCTGACAGGATGAAGGCCGGGAGGAATGTGAAGACGATGGCGATCTGGCCTGCCACGAACTGGTTCTTCGAAATGGTCGAGATGACGAGTCCCATTCCCAGGGCCGTCGTGAGAAACAGGGCGGAGGTGATGGTCAGGACCAAAAGTGTTCCCCGCAGGGGCACCTCAAAGAGAAAATGGCCCATGATGACCGAGACGCCCATGCCGGCCATGCCCAGAAGGAAGTAGGGGATGAACTTGCCGATTAGGATCTCGCCTATTGTGACCGGGGTCGAAAAGAGGGATTCCAGGGTCCCCCGCTCCCATTCCCGGGCGATGATCATCGAGGTCAGCAGGGCCCCGATCAGGGTCATGATGACGGCGATCAGACCCGGGACGAGAAAGTCCCGGCTCCGGCTGTCGGGGTTGAACCAGATGCGGACATCGAGATTGACCGGCTGGAAGGAAAGGGCCCGGCCTCGCAGGTTTCTGAAGCCGATCCAGGTCTCCCAGGTATTGGTCAGGTATCCTTCCACCAGGCGTGCCGTGTTGTCATCGACCCCGTCAACGACGACGTGGGCCCCGTGGGTCCGGAAGGATTCGATTGACCGGCCGAAGTTTTCCCGGAGCCAGAGGATGCCCTCCACATCCTGGCGCCGGAGGGCCGCCACGGCCGAATGAATGTCGGGGTAGCTCCGGGGGACGAACCAGGGGGACTGCCGGAGTCCTGCCACAAAGCCTTCGGAGGCGGGAGTCCGACTCTCCTGCACCACGGCGATCGGCACGTGGCGGGCATCGAGGGAGACGCCGTAGCCGAAAATCAAAAGAAGAAGAACGGGCAGGACGATGGCGATGGCCAGACTCGAGGGGTCCCGAAGGATCTGGAGCGACTCCTTGCGGATCATGGCCCGGACCCGCACCCATCGTTCCATGAAAGAGGGCTGGGAGGTCATGCCGAAGCCTCCGCCGGGGGAACCTTTTCAAGGAGCCCGATGAAGGCGTCCTCGAGGGTCGGGGTAGGGCACTCGGGAGTTCGGGCCTGGCCTTTGATTTCGGCAGGCGAGCCCAGGGTCAGGAGACGCCCCTGGGCCATGATGGCGACCCGGTCGCAATACTCCGCCTCCGTCATGAAGTGGGTGGTGACGAGGACCGAGACCCCCCAGAGCGACAGCTGGCTGATCGTTCTCCAGAACTCCCGGCGGGCCACCGGGTCGACCCCGGAGGTCGGTTCGTCGAGGAGAAGGATCGAGGGCTCGTGGGCGACGGAGGCGGCCAGGGCCAGTCTCTGGCGGAATCCCAGGGGAAGAAGACCCGCCGATTCGTCCCGGTAGGGAGTAAGTTCGAAGAACTCCTCGATCTCCGCGATCCGATCCCTCTGGCGCCGTCCTCCCATCCCGTAGGCGCTGGTGAAGAAGGTGAGGTTCTGCCTCACCGTGAGCTGGGAATAGAGGGAGAATTTCTGGGACATGTACCCCAGGCGTCCCCGGATCCTGGCCACTTCGGAGCTCAGCACGTCCTGGCCGTCGATCCGGAGCTCCCCCGAGGTGGGAAGAAGAAGTCCCGACAGCATGCGGAAGGTGGTGGTCTTTCCCGCGCCGTTAGCCCCGAGAAGGCCAAAGATCTCACCCCGGCGCACCGAGAAGGTCAGGTGATTGACGGCGCAGAAGGAGCCGAAATACCGGGTGAGGTCCCGGATGACGATGGACTCCTCCTTCGCTCCGTCGGTCAGGCCGGTTCTTTTGTTCTCCCACCCCAGGTTCTCGGGGGAGGAGGGGGCCTTACGGCGTTCGCCGGGGGCCCCGTGGGCCAGACGCTGCATGAAGGCATCCTCGAAGCGGGGAGAGACGGCCCCGGTCCGGGCCTGGGCGAGTTCCCCCGGAAAGGGAGGGGGCGCCGTTTCTTCGACCACGATCCGCACTCCGTCTTCCTCGCCCACGGCATCGAGGATCCCGGGGACTCTTGCCAGAAAAGGTTCGAGCTTTCTTGGGGACCAGGCAGGGACCACCACATGGAAGACATGGCCCTGGGCCTCCAGGATGAGATCCTCCGGCCGCCCTTCCCCCAGAATCTTTCCGTTATAGAGGATCACGACCCGGTCGAAGCGGCTGGCCTCATCCATATAGGCGGTGCTGACGAGAAGTGTCGTGTTCTTGTCCCGGACCTGGCGGGTAAGGATCTCCCAGAGTTCGCGCCGGGAGACCGGATCGACACCCACGGTTGGCTCATCGAGAAGAAGAAGCGGGGGAGCATGGACGAGGGAGCAGGCCACTCCCAGTTTCTGCTTCATTCCTCCGGAGAGTTTTCCGGCCAGGCGGGCCCGGAAAGGGCCCAGGGCGGTCATCGACAAAAGGGGGGCGTAGAGTTCTTCCCGGCGGTCCTCAGGGACCCCGTGAAGGTCGGCATGGAGGTCGAGATTTTCGGCGACGGTGAGATCCTCGTAGAGGCCGAACTTCTGGGGCATGTATCCCAGATGGCGCTGGAGGGCAGGGGCCTCGGTGGAGGGGTCGAATCCCAGGATCCGGGCCTGTCCGCTGTCGGACCCCAGGATTCCCGCAAGAATCCGCAGGAGGGTGGTCTTGCCCGCCCCGTCGGGCCCGATAAGTCCGGTGATGGTTCCGGGGGCCACATCGAAGGAGACATCGTCTAATGCCCGGATTACCCCGCGGGGGGAGCGGAAGGTGCGGACGATATTCCTGAGGGCGATCGCCGGATCCCGGGGAGGACTATCCGCCGCCATGGATCGTCTCGGCAGGAGAGCCGTCCGGACAGGTGAGGGGTCGGGCCGGGCCGTTGTGGAAGGGGATGGTTACCGTGACCGGCATGCCCAGGCGAAGTTTCAGGGTCGGGCAGGAGAGATAGACCCTGGCCCGGTAGACGAGGATGGTCCGTTGGTGGAGTGTCTGGACCTCCTTCGGGGTAAATTCGGAGGAAGGGGAGATATACCCCACATATCCCACGAACCTTTCGCCGGGGAAGGAATCGGAGGTGACATAGGCCGTCATGCCCTGATGGATCTTCCCGAGCTCAGGTTCCTCGATGTAGACCCGGGCCCAGAGAGGCCGGGTGCGGGCCAGGGTGTAAACGGGAGACTGGGGGAAAGCCATGTCCCCGGGCTCGAGGATCCGGTTCTGGACGATCCCGTCGACGGGAGCATAGACCTTGGTGTCATTGAGCTGTCGTGTGTCGTAGGCCAGCAGGGCCTTGTCCTTCTTGACCTGGGCCCGGGCCATGTCGAGGGCCGCCCGGGCATCATCCTTTTGCTGGTGGGAGTTGAAGGAGGCCTGGGTCAGGGTCTTGACCCGAGCCCAGGTCCGTTCCGCGTCCATTCGCTGGGCCCGGTCGCGTTCGAGAGCGCGCCTGTCGGCCTCCACCAGGTCTTCATACCGGATGGGATCCATGATGGCCATCAGGGATCCGGCCTTGACCGGAGACCCTTCCACGTAAAGGAGCTTCATGATGCGACCGGTATCGTGGAAGGCCAGCTGGACTTCGCGCAGATCGATGTTTCCGTAAAGGACGAGGGCATTGGCCGGGGCCTTCGTCCGGTGGTTAGCCCAGTACCAGAGTCCTCCCCCGACCAGAGAGAGAAGGAGAAGGGCGATGATGAGCCGTTTGGGTTTGGGAGCCATGGTTTCTCCTTGAGTCTGCCTGTTGGACAATCGTCAGGGCTTTGGGGTCCCGGCCGCAAGTCCTGGTGGGGTAATGGTGCCGCGTGCATACTGGTAGGCCACATATCCGTTCATCAGAAGGTAACGGGCCCGGATGACGGACTCCCGGGCCTGCCTGAGGGAGGTCTGGGCATCCATGACATCGACGGACTGCACCTGGCCCTCACGGTAGGCCTCTTCGACGAGTGTGTCGTTCTTGAAGGCGTTTTCCTCCTCGGTCAGGGCCTCTTCGAGCTGTTGCCGGGCATCGGAGATGGCGATGGCGGCCTTTCTCAGATCGGCCGCGACCTGGAGACGAACCGACTCCCGGGTGTCGAGGGCGGCCATGAGGTCGGACCGGGCCTTGGCGGTCTGATGGATCATGTAACCGCCCTCGATCAGGGGGATCGTCAGGATTCCGCCGAAGTTGAAGGTGGAATAGGGACTGTTGTTCGGAATGTAGGTAAAGGGAAGCGCTCCGTGGGGGAGGGTGGCGGTGAAGGACTGAAAGAGGGCATTGAGGGTCGGATAGTTCTGTGAGCGGGAGTTCTTGAGCCCGGCCCGGGCGGCCCTGACGTTGGCCCGCGCCTCCTTCCATTCGGGCCGATGGGAGAGAGCCACCGGAAGGTCCCGGTCGGGATCGGGGGCCAGGATTTCGTTGGGATCGTGGAGAACCTCCTGGGCCACGAGACGGAGATCGCGGCTCATCCCCATGATCTGGGCCAGGTTGACGGAATCGGTCCGGACCTGGTCCCGGGAGCGGATCAGGGCGAGCCTCGCCGCCTCGACGTTGACCCGGGCCCGGGTGACGTCTAAAACGATTCCCGATCCCGTGGAGTAGCGCAACCGGGCCCGGGCCATCTGGAGCTCGGCATCTTCCAGGCTCTTTAGGTCGGCCAGGACCTGGTGCTGGTCCGCGAGGAGGGTGAAATAGTCGGATTCGGCATCCCGGACGGTCTGGGACCACAGGGTGAGGTTCCTGGCCTCCTCCGCCCGGTAGGCCCAGCGGCTCTGGTCAACCTGGGAGCCTGTCTTTCCGAAGTCGAGGAGATCCTGGGTCAGGGTGAAGGTGAGGAGGTTCAGGTCCTCATATTCGTAGTTGGGAAAAAGGAAAAATCCGAAAAGGCTGTTTCCGTAGATAGTCTGGAAGCTGGCCGAAAGCTGGGGATACTCAGCCGAACGGGCCTGCCCGACAACCTCCCGGGCGCTTTTGACCCGGGCTGTTTCGGCCCTGAGATCGGGCCGGGCCGCCAGGGCCCGGGAGACGGCCTGTTCCAGGGTCACGGGAACAGTGACCGGATCCTCTGCGGCCCGGGCTGGGGAAGGGTCCAGGACGGGCGTGACTTTCAGGACTCCAAGGCTAAAAAGGAAAAAGGGGAGAAAGAAGAATCGGGCAAGGAGGGAAGGGATAGGTCCCCTCCTTCGGAGCGTGGCCTTCTTTCCGTGGAGTCTCTGGCTCACATCTCTCTCCCCCTGGAGGTCGACTTGACTGGCCCGGAAGGTCCGTGGCCCTCTTTGTTTCAAAGCGTACCATAATTCTTTCTTTCATTCAATAATGATTAAAATGTTTTTGAAATGCTCTCCAGAAGGGGGTTCCCCGGTGCCGGTAAGGGCTCCCCTCCCTTTAGGCAACTCTTTGTCAACTGTCTCAGCTCTGTTACCGTCTTTTGAGATCCTGTTTTTTCTCTCCCCTCAAAATGGGATCCGCCGAAAGGTCCGGCGTCAATGCTCAGGTTCAGGAGGGTGCCATGCCCGACCATCCGCGGGTCTCCGAAGTTCTCTTCCTTTCGTCTTTCACCTCCTTTTCGCCCCCTTTCAAGCCTCCGGTCCGCCTGGCCCGGGCGCTTGTCTTAACAACGGCCTGGGTCTCCGAAAACACACCCGCGGAAAAGGTCTACCGGATGTTCGGCCAGGATCCCCGACTTCCGGGGCTGGTCATCCTCCAGAATCAGAGCCCCGTCGGATTAGTCAGCCGCAGCACGATGAGTGAATCCTGCCCCGAAGAAGAAAAAAAACGAGGAGCGGGAGCTTCTTGAAGAGATTGGAGTCAGGAACTTCAAGGGTTCTCGCAAGTCCCTCCATTCCCTTCGATTCATTTCTCTCCAGGGGGAACGGCGCTCCCGGGAATCGGACCTCCTTCCTCAACTCCTGCCCGCTCATGGCGGGTCTTCAATGACTTCAGAACTTCGATCGCCAGGGTGATCACCCCGACGATTCCAAGAACCCCCCCCATGACCGGAAGCGGGAGCGGAGAGAGAAGAAAGGGGGTTCCAGACAGGACCCCCGCCACGAGAATGTCGGCTCCCAGAATCAGGAAAAGGGTCCGGGAGGGAGGAGATTTGAGCATGGGACCGGGATGTCGGATGACAAGGACATTTCCGATTCCCGTCAAGACCAGGGTCAGGAAGGAAAGGGTCTGGCACTTCTCCGGCGAGAGATGGAGGAGGGTCTGACCTGCCCGGAACAGGCAAAAGGTCAGGAGGAGCCAGAGGACAGCAAAAAGAAATCCCCGGACCATCGTCTGTCGTATATTAAGGATGTCGGGTCTTTCGGAAATGCTCACCCGGTCACTGGCCAGGGCCATGGTCACAAAGTCATTGGTAAAGATTAAAAGCAGGATCTGGCGTGACCCGATGACGGCCGTGTGGAGAAGGAGGAGCCCCCCCGTGAGGAAAAACGCGATTTCGAGGGTTTTCACGATCTTGTTGAGAATGTAGCTCTGGAGGCGCCGGGTAACCCGCCGGCCTTCCAGGACGACCTCGACCAGGCCCGAAAGGCCTGGAGACAGCAGAACAAGCCCCGCCGAGGCCCGGGCGATATCGGTAGAACGGGCCACGGCAATCCCGACCTCTGCCTGCCGGAGGGCCGGCGCATCATTGACTCCGTCTCCGGTCATTCCCACGATCCGTCCTTTTTCCTGAAGCCTCCTGACAAGGATGAACTTGTCTTCCGGGAGGATCCCTGCGAAAAGATCGCAATCCTCGCGAAATGGGTCGGGTTTCCCCGAGCAGGGAGCCCCCGAGAGCCCCAGGGCACGCGCAACCGGAAGGGCGGCCTCAGGTGTGTCCCCAGTCGCCAGACGGATCCGCACCCCCAGATCCCGGAGACGGTCGACCGTCTGCCGACTGTCTTGTCTTAAGGGATCGGAAAAGGACAGGACCCCCAAAAGGTGAAGAGGGCCCTTTTCCGGGCCGGCCAGAACTGCCACCGGACGCTGACCTCCGGGGGCGGCCGGAGGAAGGGGATCGGTGAGAAGGCCGAGGGCTGACATGAGGGGAGGAGAGCCCTTGACGACCCGGATCCGTGTCCCTTCCTCCTCGAGGATAGCTTCCGTGCGTTTCGTGGAGGGATCGAAGGGGGTGAAGGAGACCCGGGAACGCTCAGGATCGGCCAGGAGTCCTCGGCGCTGTCCCTCGACGAGGATGGCAAGATCGAGCGGGTCCATGGTTGCGGCATCGGATGCGTCCATCGCCGCCTGAAGAAGCTCCCTTTCGGAATGGCCCGAGACGGGGCTCACATCGAGAACCGTCAGCCGGTTTTCAGTCAGGGTTCCGGTCTTGTCGCAGATCAGCTCTTCCATGGCTGCCGCGTCCGAGATTGCGGAGAGACGGGTCACCAGGACCTCCCGTTTTCCCAAGGTCAGGGCGGAGAGGGCGTTGGCCAGGGTGAACATGGGGGGAAGTGCGATCGGAATGGCCGAAATGAGAAGGATGAGAATGAAGGCCGTGATGGCGGAC
>JAKAWK010000092.1 GCA_021827365.1 Nitrospirota bacterium | reverse complement strand
TGTACCCTCCTTGGGTTTTCCGGCCTCATCCCTGGCCTTGTCCTTGGTCACCCGGCGACTCAACCGGGACAACGGTCCTCACCGTTCCAAGGATCTCTTCGGCAGGATGCCGGAAAACTTTAGGAAGCTCCCCCGCTTCTGTCCTCGGGAGGAAAGACGGGGATGCGAAGCCAGGCGTCCGATTCGGCGAGAACGACCTGACGGCCAAGGCGATCGCTCTCCCGGACGAGCAGCGGCCCCTGAAGGTTTGCCGTTGCTCCGGTGTCGTCCCCCTCGGGGAAGGTGACAATCGCCATGGCATGAAGAGAGGATGGCCCATCAGGATCAAAAAACTCCCTGTCCCATTCCGGAAGCACGAGGCGACTTTTGTAGTCGGGAACCAGGAGCACGGGGTCGATGACGACAAAGGCGAGAGACGGATCGTCAAGGGACTGGAGCCAGTAGAAGAACCCGTTTTCGGCTGTTTCGAGAAGGACAAACCTTCGGGAGGACGGAAATCCCAGAAGACCGTCGGGAAAGACGATGATCCTCTCGTCCTCGACCGGAATCTTCCCGAATCGCCTGGTGTCGAAGGTCTTCATCGAACTCCCTCCTGTTCGGGGGGGGATCATGGTCTCTCCCTCCACCCTGTCCCGGGAGGTCCCGGTCGCTTTTCTGTTCTCCTCCGTAATCCGGGCCAGAACCTCGTCCCGGTGGATGAGGACACCGTCCGGAGCCTCGATCCCGATCCGGACCGCCCCCCCTTTCACCTCCAGAACAACGACGTGAACGGAATGGCCGATCCGGATTCCCTCCCCGATTTTACGTGTCAGGATAAGAATGGGCCTTCTCCCTTCATAGGAACGTGCCTTCTAGTGAAAAAGGACGTTCTGGACATTCTGGAGGATGTTCCGGCTCGCCTTGGCCGACACCTCAAGCAGGTTCTGGGACAAGGCCATGCGAGAAGCCGCCTTGGGGATGTCCACATCCTCCGTTTCGCTCCTCAAAACCTTGAGGTCGGTCCGGTATTTTTCGAGTCTCGCGATGGTGCTCCTGAGAGACCTCTCGTAGGTTCCCAGGACCGCCGCACGCTCGGAGATGGACCGGATAGCCAGATCGAGCTCTCCGATGGCATTGTGGATGGCCATCTCGTCATTGCTCCTGAGCCCCAGGACAAAACGCCTGAGGGCCGGGAAGGCCAGGTTCGCATCGGGATTCTTCTTTGAGTCACCCAGAATCCTGTCTCCCGAGACGGTCGTCTTCATAAGTCCCGCCTGGCGGAAACTGGGGGTGAACCCCTGCTGGATGGTCGAGCTCCTGTGATTGCCCTTGTAGGAGACGACGAAGGGCTCTTTTTGCGGATCCCCAAGAAGAAAGGGAGGAATGCTGATGTTTGTTCCCCCGAAAAGATATTGTTCCCCTCCCCGGGTATTGGCCAGGGCCACGGTCTGCTCCAGAAGACGGGCTGCCTCTTCGGCGGCGATCCGCCGGTCTTCGGCATCCATCGTCCCGTTGGCCTGGCGAATGGCCAGCCCTTTGGCCCGGATCATCACATTATCGATCTGGGTCAGAATGCTTTCCATAAGGGAGATCCGGCTGGCCCCTTCACGGGCATTCTGGATGATCTGGCCTGTCACCGCCAGCGAACGGTTGATCCGGAGAACCTCGCTCACGGCCTCCGGGGCATCACCCGGAGTATCGGCTCTTTTCCCTGACGAGACCTGGCGCTCCGCTTCGTAAAGATTCTCCGTGGCACGGTCATGGTTTGCCATGAGAGAGCGGTCGGTCATCAGCCCTGTGACCCGAATCATCCTTCCCCCTCTCAGCCGCTGTTGGGCAGGCGAACAAGTGTGTCGAGAAGCCTGTTCACCATCTGG
The DNA here is from genome assembly GCA_021827365.1 of Nitrospirota bacterium. GTDB lineage: Bacteria > Nitrospirota > Leptospirillia > Leptospirillales > Leptospirillaceae > UBA4572. Next base: position 7,203 of record JAKAWK010000092.1, on the reverse strand, counting down.
ATGAGATTGGCCGAAGCCTGGTAGGCCTTTTCGAACCGGATGATCTTGGCTGACTCGTTGGCGATCGACACCCCCGACACCGAGAGTCTCTGGTTCTCGAGACTCTGGGAGATCGCGGCCTGGGCCTTGTCGTTCAAACGGGCCTGACGGGCCCAGGCCCCGATCCGGGCCACACCGGAGGCATAGTATTCGTAGATCGAGGCAGGCTCATCTTCGCCGGGAAACCGAAGATGTTTCTGGGACAGGTAAAATATCTGGTGGGCGTTGGCGTTGTCTCCCTCGTTACTGCCGGGGGACGCCGGAGACCGGGCGGCCGCGATGTCGTCCGCTGTCAGTTTCTCGACATCCAGATGGAGCGCCGTCCCTTCAACATGTCCACCGCCGGAGACGAGAAAGCTCTCCGATCCTTTTTTGGGGGCCAGGACCCGCAGGGCGTAGCCTCCCGCATTGACCTCCCCCAGACCATTCTTTATGGCTGCACTTTCGAGAAGGACATGGTCAGTGTGGGAATAAACCCTTACCTCCGCCTGGTCCACCTCGACATCCACCTCCGGAAGCACCTGGGCGGGATCGTCCACATTCGCGACCAGCCTGCCGGTCCCTTCCCCCTTTGTCCGTGCCACTTCGACTGTCGGCCGGAAAAAATTGACCCCGGTCTGTCCCGACAGGCCGAACCCCTTTGCATGGATTGCGTTGAGACTGTTGACCAGCTGATAAGCCAAAAGGTCCAGATGGTGCTGCATGGACTTCATCTTGTGGTCCCGGACATCGAGATACCCGCCAAGAGTGCCTCCCCGGACCCGGTCGGTGATGTCGATCGGAGGGCCGGAATGGGACGGGGGGGCGAAAATAATCCTGTAGCGGTCGTGGACGGGATCGAAAACGGAGGTCATGTGTCCGACTTTTTCCGCGGAAAAGGCCGACTGCCCCCCCAGATGAAGGTTCAGGGAGCCATCCTTGTCAAGGAAAAAGTGGGCATTGGTGAGGTGTGAAACCTCCATCGCGAGGCGGCTCCGCTCGTCAAGAAAGGTGTTGGGATCCTCTCCCCGGCCCCGGGCTGCGAGAATGCTATGGTTCAGGGCAGCAATCCGGGCGATGCGGGTATTGATCTTTGTGACCTGGTCATCGATCTGGAGTCCAAGCCGGTTCCGGGCCTCTGCATAGAGGGCGGTCATCTGGTGAAAGTCCTGGCCAAGATTGTGGCCGTAGGTGACCAGGGTGGCCCGGGCGGCCCGGTCCGCCGGATGGTTGGCCACCGTCTCCCAGTGGTTGAAAAAGCGCGACAGATCCCGGGAAAGCCCCTCCGACTGGGCATGAAAATAGTAGGAATCGATTTCACCCAGGGAGGTTCGGGAGGATTCCCAGAATCCCAGGGTTGTCTTTTGGCGTGCGGACTGGTTTTCCAGAAAGTGATTGACGACGCGACGGATGCGGCGGGCATCGACCCCGGAGCCCATCATTCCCGGATGGCCGGTATCGGGCACATGCTGTTCGAAGATGACCCGCTCCCGGGAATAGCCGGGAGTGTTGACATTGGAAAGGTTGTGGCCGGCCGTCTTCAGGGCAGCCTCGTTGGCCTCTATCCCGGACTGGCCGATATTCATGACGCCGATGATACCCGACATTGCCTACCTCCAGAATTATCCGGACCGGGCCACTAGCCCCTTGTCGAGACCATGGCGGGAGACGGACGTGCGGTTCCGACCTCTCCGCTTGCACCGTACGTCCCTCCGCCTTCCGCATCGAGCGTGATTTCTCTCAGGACCTGCTCGACCATCAGGGAGGATTCCCGGGCAAGGACAAGATTGACCGAAGCGAGTTCGGAAAGATGCGTGAGGGCACTCCGGAGGGACGGTTCCTCCTCATCTTCCCCGGCCTGATCCGGAGACAGTCCTGACAAAAGCTCGCTAAGCCTTCGGGATCTTCGGGCCTTTTCCTCCAGGACCGGGTCGAGCTTCTCCCAGTCTCCCGAAATGAGAAGATCCCTCTCCGCCTCGAGAACAGTCACAAGACGGGAAACCTCGGAAAAAGCCTCCAGGGCGCACGCCTCCGAAGACTCGGGAAGGGTCCCGTCATTTTCCTCTTGCCCGGCCGAGCTTGTGTCATGTCTGTCCATGATCCCGATCCTTCCCGGTCGCTTCAGCTGCCGGAGGAGGCTCCTCCGTGGTTTTTTCCCCATGCAATCATTTTTTTCGCCACCAGTCTGGCGGGGACGGAATAGGTCCCGTCCTTGATCCGCTCACGCAACTCGGCGATCCGTTCCTCGCGAACCTCGGGCACTTTGGACAACTCCTCGCGCAACCGGGCCACCTGTCTCGCCGGTCCCGATATCTCCAGAACGTCGGACTCCACGAGACGGGCCGCCTGGTCCGGAGCCTTCTTCCCTTCATTGCCGGTTTTCCCGACACCCGATTTTTTGGCCAGCTTTTCAGGCCGGTCCGGAATCCGGGCCGATCCTGAAGGCGTCACCTTGGGGTCACTCATACTGATCCTCCTTGAATCTGGAAAATAGAATCCCTCAAGTCCTCTATCGGCATTTCACACTTCAGACTTTAGCAGGGTCATTTTCCCAAATCCATCCTTGGCAATTTCTTAGGGAATCAGCTTGATGGCCGCCTGGGGAATCTGGTTGGCCTGGGCCAAGACCGCCGTTCCCGACTGCTGGAGGATCCTGTCCCTGACGAATCGGGAGGTCTCCTTGGCAAAGTTGGCGTCCTTGATCTGGGACTTGGTCGCGGCGATGTTCACAAGGGCCGTGTTCAGGTTCCGGATCGTCCAGGTCATTCTCTGCTGGAAGGCGCCCAGGGTTCCCTGGATACGGTTCAGCTCGTCGAGCGCGCCATCAATGGCCGATATCGCGGACAGGGCCATGTCGCCGTTGATGACCGAGGTCATCCCGAGGGGCATGACGAGGGTGCTCCCGTTATAAAGGCCCAGGACGTCGCTGCTGATGGAAGGAACGGCGATCACAAGCCGGTTCTCTCCCTGAGTCCCGACGTCGACCTGGAATGTCAGGCCGTTCTCGAGGCTTCCGTCAAGCACCTTGCGACCGTTGAAGTTGGCCACCTTGGCAATCCGATTGATTTCACTCATGAGATTCTGATACTCGTTCTGAAGCGTGGACAGATCGGTCGGACTATAGGTCCCGTTTGCCGCCTGGATCGCAAGAGACCTCATCTTGATCAGAATTTCGTTGTCGGTCAGGAGGGCCCCTCCGATCGTCTGGATCAGGTTTGCCCCGTCATTGGCATTCCGGACAGCCTGCTGGACGGATTTCATATAGGCGGTCATGACCTGCCCGATGGCATAACCCGCCGGATCGTCGGCAGGAGCATTCACCCGGTAGCCGGACGACAGTCGGTTGATCGTCTGGTTGATCCGGTTCTGGGTCTCGTTCAGGTTGTATTGGGCGCCCAGAGACGCCGCGTTGGTGTTGATGACCAGTCCACTCATGATTAACCTCCTATACAGTGACGGACAATACGCTCGGACGAACCGGGGCCGGAGACGGCAATTCCGGCAATCCCTCGCCCTTCCGGGTATCTTCGACAATCTGCCGGGCGAGTCCGAATCCTCCCGCACCCACCAGCTCCTTTGACAGCTCCTTCTGATACATTTCCTGGGCAATGGAAAGGCCCGGAGAGCCACTTTCCTCCTTCGAAAACGGGATGGTTTTCCACATCTCCCGGACCATTCCCTCCACAACCATCGCCTCGAATTTCCGAGCCGCCTTTGCGAGAGGATCCTCCTTCGATCCGCTCCGGACCGGAGCCTCCGGTGGCAATCTCGCTCCGGACCCGTCAGCAATTTGGGGAACCCTGTCGGATCTCATGAGTCCTCCTACCCGACGATCCGGATTTCAGCCTCGAGGGCTCCTGACGCCTTGAGCGCCTCCAGGATCGCAATCATGTCCCCCGTCCGGGTTCCCAGTGTGGAAAGGGCGGTCACAAGAGAACGAAGGGTCACCGTTCTGGGCACATAAGTGAGGGGAATGCTCCGGTCGGGAGCGGGAGGGACGACCCTCTTTCCTGTGACGACGACCGAAAGATCCCTGTGGCTGACGGCACACTCCGAAACCTCCACACCCCGCCCGATGACGATCGTGCCGGTCTGCTGGTTGATCACGACCAGGGGAGCCCGGTCGGGGGTGACCGGCAGGTTCAGGATACGAGCCATATATCCCACAACCTCTCCCCGTGATTCCTCCGGGATCGAGACCAGAACGCTCCGGCCATCCTGGGCCACCGCCGGTCGGCCGCCCATTGATGCGTTGATGGCCCTGGCAATCCTCGCTGCCGTGGTGAAATTTGCCTTGTTCAGACTGATCCACAGATGATGGCGTCCGTTGAAGGGAACCGGAACCCCCGTAACAACCAGCCCCCCTTCGGAGACCAGCCCGCTCGTCCGCCTTCCCTCGGGAGGATCCGAATTCCGGACTCTCTCCCCGATCCTTCCCGGGGCATCGGCATCGACGGGGCCTTGGGCTGTGGCATAGACCTGGCCGTTCGGGGCCTTGAGAGAGGCAAGCAGGAGCGTTCCCCCCTGAAGCGATGTGGCATCGCCTACAGAGGCCACACGGACGGAAAATCGGGCCCCTTTCCTTTGAAAGGGAGAGAGGCGGGCCGTAACCATGACCGCGGCCACGTTACGTCCTTTGATGGCCGATGCCAGGGCCCTGGCATTGACCCCAAGCCGGGTGAGAGCCGAGACGAGAGATTGGCGGGTAAACGGACTCCGGCTTGTATCCCCCGTTCCGGGAAGGCCGATGACGAGGCCATAGCCGACCAGAAGGTTGTCGGTCATTCCCTGGACCCTGGCGATATCCCCGATCCGCTCGGCCCAGGCCTCCCTCCATGTTCCGGAAAAAAACACCTCAAGGATCAGGAGGACCACGATTCCGGCCCCTCTCACGTTAACCTTGGTCATGGCGTCCTTCCCTGCCCTTTCCTCTGTTGGCCTCCGGGACCCACCGGAGGAACCGCGGCCTTTCCCGGAACTCCCGGAGGCTTGAAATTCGGAGCCTTTTTATGGTCGGAAGGGCTTTCTGAGCGAAACCTGAGCATGGAGACCATGGAGACGGGAACCTCGTTACCCGTCTCGAGGGATTCATGGGCCACCCGGCCTACAAGAACCACCCTTCGGACACCCGAACTGTCCCTGACTGTCCTCTGGGCCGACACGAGGAAACTCCCGGAGGAATCCACCCGCACCACCTGAGCCATCAGGCGTGTCACCCGCCCCTGAGGAATTCCCGGGTACCCGTTCTTCAGTCCGAACCGGATGATCACAGGATCTCCCGGGGAGAGGGCCACGTGGTCGGAGGCCAGGTCTCCCAGTCCTCCCGGCGCGTACAGGGATCCGTCGAAGGCCCTTTCCCTGGGAACGGGGGGGAGGGGATGGGGCGCCCCGTCCTCATAGGTGACCGGCGTCGGAGGAGGAGTCTTTGCGCACCCTCCCAGTCCCAGGATCAAAAAAAGGCTTGAAAGGCAAAAAGTTATTTCTTCCCTCGCCCTCACGACGGACTCCCGGAGAGACGGATCACCACCTGATCATGGCCCGTCACAAGGCCGGTCAGACTTCGTCCGGATACGGGATTGACCACGGGAACCCTCTCTCCCGCAAACCCTCCCCCCTGGGCGATTCCGGAGAAGCGGATCAAAAAGCCCGCCCCCATCACCGTCACGCGCACTGTGTCCCCCGAATGGACAAGGGATCCCTCCCCCTCCTTGTCGACCGGATTCTTCTCCGCTTTGGGAGGGATCGAAGGAATCATTTCTCCTCCGGCTCCTCCCGGCACCTTGACGGGAATATAAAAGGACTCCCGGGCGACACCTCCCGACAGGATATTGAGCAGAAAGATGTACCTCCCCCCTGCCTGCCGCCCCTCCTCCGTCATCTTGGCAGAAAGATTGTTCCCCAGGGGCCCATGAAAATGCCGGGGAAGTCTCCCGATCTCGATCCGGGCATCTGGGGACAGACCGAGATCCTCCCGGATCCGCGCCGCAAGCTCCTGCCGATCAAAGGAGAGAAGCCCCGTCCCCTCCCGGATAATCGACACACCCTTTCCTGAGCCCTCCGCTCTTCCGGGAACGGGGGGGGCAAGAAAGAGCACGGCTCCCAGAATCCCGACAAACATCCAGGTCGGCATGACTTCTCCTATAGGGTAGCGGTGTAGCCCAGCATCCGGTTGACGGTCCGGATCGCCGATGCATCCATCTGGTAGGCCCGCTGGCCGATCACCATGTTGACAAGCTCCTCGGCCACATTGACATTCGACGCTTCAAGAAAGCCCGACTGGAGATGGCCCGCCCCGTTGACGCCGGGACTTGAGAGGGACGGCTTGCCTGAGGCGGCCGTCTCCATGAAGAGATTGTTTCCCCGGGCCTCGAGCCCCGCCGGATTGATGAATTGCGCCAGAACGAGCTGACCCAACCTGAGGGGAGCCGTCTGCCCGGCAACAGTGGCGGTCACCTCCCCGTCCGGGGAGATGTGGACCGACTTGGCATTTTTGGGAACGACGATCTGGGGATCGGTCGTCAGGCCATCCGGAGTGACCATCCGCCCCTTGCTGTCGATGTTGAAGGTTCCGTCCCGAGTGTAGGCCTGCCTCCCGTCCGGCAGTTTCACGACCAGGAGGCCATTCCCCTGGATTGCGACATCAAGGGGATTGTTGGTCGTCCTGAGCGACCCCTGGAGGAAGACCTTCTGGACCGAGGCCAGGCGGCTTCCCATTCCGACCTGGAGACCGGTGGGGACCTGATTTCCTTCGATCGACTGGGCTTCACCGGCCGGGATCATGGTCTGGTACATCAGATCCTGGAAGTTTGCCCGCTGTCGTTTGTAGCCGGTGGTATTCACATTCGCCAGATTGTTGGTGATGACATCGAGGTTGGACTGATGCGTCTCCATCCCGGAGGCAGCGGTCCAGAGGGCCCGAAACATGGATTCTCCTCTCCGATCGCTTAGGCGATCACTGTCATGTCGTTGACGGTCCGATTCGTCAGATCGTTCAGGGTATGGAGGGCCTGAAGATCCGTCTGATAGGTCCGCATCCCCTGGATCATCCGGACCATCTCGGAGGTTCCCTTCACGTTCGACCCTTCCACTCCCCCGGCATTGACCCGGGCTTCACCTTTTTGGAGACCTCCCGGGGAATAAAAGAGCCCCTCCCCGACTTTCACCAGGCTGTCATTGCCCCCGGCG
>JAKAWK010000091.1 GCA_021827365.1 Nitrospirota bacterium | reverse complement strand
AGGATTTCTGCCAGAAGGTCGAGCGCAACGGCATCGTCCTCGACGACCAGGATCGACCTTCCGGCCTCCTCGTTTCCGGAGACCAGATGGATATTTGAACTTTTTTTTCTGCTCGAGTACATAGCCCACACTACCAAAAAGAGGATAGCTGTTCAAGTGCGTGACGAGGCTTCCTGCCCGGGAACGGCCACGGGGGAGAGTCCCCCTTCCGGCTCCTCCCCCGGAAAAAGGACGACCACGTCCCCCCCCGGCCCCGGCCCGAGATGGATCGCTCCTCCGAGATCCTCGGCGATCTTCTTGCACACCGCCAGTCCCAGCCCCGTTCCGGACGGCTTTGTCGTAAAGAAGGGATCGAAGACACGGGACCTCAAGGCCGGGGAAATGCCGGGCCCGGAATCCCGGACCCGGATCCGGACCTTAAGCTCCGCCCAGTCCGCCCGGACAAGAATCCGGCCCCCGGCCCCCGCGGCATCCATGGCATTTTCCAGAAGGTTCAGGAAGAGACTCTGCAGGGCATCCGCATCCCCCCTGACCCAGAGCGGGGGCCCGGCCGACTCCGTCTCCAGGGATATTTCCGCGCCGGTCGAGCGGAGCCTCGGCTCCACCAGACTCACGATGTCCCGGAGAAGAGGCTCGATCATGACCCTGTCCCGGGGATTTTCCGACCGGCGGGAGAGGGAGAGGAGCTTTTTGATGACCTTGATCATCCGTTCCGTCTGCCCCGAGACAATGCGCAGGGGTCCGGCGACCCGGGGGGGAAGGTCCGGCTCCTCCAGAAGGAGCTCGAGATGGCCGGCGATGGAGTGGAGAGGATTTCCGAGTTCGTGGGCCACAACCGCCATCCCCTCTCCGATCGCCGCCCGGCGTTCGAGCTCCGACAGGCGCCTCTGGAGGAAATACATGGCCTCGTTGGTCTGGGCCAAGGCCTGGTTCTTGGCCTGGAGCTCCCGGGTCTTCTCCAGGATCCGGTCCTGGAGACCCTCGTTCAGACGCCTGACCTCGTCAATAAGGGACTCCTTCTCCCGGGTCCTTTCCCGGAGCATCTCAACCATTCTGTTGAAAGAGTCTCCCGTCCGCTGGACCTCGGAGGATCCCGCCGTCCCGAACTCCCCTCTCAGGTTCCCCTCGCCCACGGCTCTCATGGAGCGTTCCAGGCTCCGAATCGGATCGATCAGCCAGCGAGCAAGGACGAAGCTCAGGCCGCCCATCAGGAGGAGGAACCCTGCGAGAAGGATGAAGGCCATCCGTTCCTTTTCCTGTCTGACCAGGGCGTTGACCTCATAGTAGGAGAGCCGGACCCCGACCGATCCCATGAGGCGGTTCTTGTGCATGAAGGGGACCACCACGTAGATGGAATCCCCGCCGGAGCTTTCCCGGACGGAGATCCAGGGGCGCCCTCCCAGGGCGACGGCATCGTGGGCCGCCCTCTCGCCGGGAGACATCGGCGTCCCCGAGGTCGAGACGATGTGGGGGAGGCCCGTCTGGCGGGAAAGGAGATCGACGCGGGTCACATTGTGGCGGATGGCAAGGACGGCGGACATCTCCCGGCGAATGGCCACAAGCTCCCGGACATGGGCCCACTGATTTTTTTCCGAAGGAGAGGCGGCGGAGAGAAACTGGTCCGCCTCGTGGCGCATCTCCACGCCAAAGGCAAACTCCTGAGCCACCAGACGCCCTTCCCGGGAGAGGATCTTGAAGGCGTTGTGACGGACGAGAAATTCGTCGACCGCCCCCAGGATGCCCACGAGACCCACGATCATCACCGCAACGACCAGGGCCAGGATGGTCCGGATTCCCGGGGGTCTGGAGAGCCGGGGATTCACGGGGTGGCCCTTGAGGGAGCCTTGGCATGCTCGAGGCGGTAAAGGGCATAATGCCGGGCGGACTCCCGGATCCAGTTCCTCTCCTCCTCTGTCAGCTCCCGGCGGACGCGGCAGGGGGATCCGAAGGCCAGGTGGCCCGGGGGGATCACCATCCCCTCGGTCACCAGGGATCCTGCCCCGATAATGACGTCCTCTCCGAGGTGGGCCCCGTCCATGACGATCGCTCCCATTCCGACCAGGATCCGGTTATCCAGGGTGGCCCCGTGGAGGATGACGCGATGGCCCACCGTCACGTCATCGCCGATCGAAAGGGAAAAACGGTCGCGGGTGACATGGAGGACCGAAAGGTCCTGCACATTGGTCCGGGAGCCGATCCGGATGCGGTGGACATCGCCCCGGACGACGGCCCCGTACCAGATTCCCGACTCCGCCCCGACCGTCACGTCTCCCACGACGACGGCGGTCTCCGCGATCCAGGCCGAAGGGTCGACGGAGGGCCAGAGCCCCTTCCAGGATTTGATCATCGGCGGTCCTCTCCTTCTTGAGACAATCTTAACATTGGACATCTATCATCGAAGATGACCGATAACGTCCTTTGAGTTTAACCCAATTTTCGGATTTCGTCCCGACCCGGGAAAGCGGAGATGTCCCCTTCATCCCCCTGTTGTTTGATCCCCCGGGCCATGGCAGAATATGAAAGCATGCCCGCCGGAAATCCCTGACCCAACCCTCGGGAGTCGACCCCATGTCCCTGATCCGCCGCCTGTTCCTTGTCCCGGCCCTTCTCCTTTTCGCCTCCTGTGGCTTCTATGCCTCCTCGGGGACGGACAATCGCCAGGGGAACTATCTGATCAACACCCGGTCCCTGCCGAACTATGTCAGGACCGTTCCCCTTCCGGCAGACTCCCGGGACCTTGTCGTCGTGAAGGAGGTCCGGCTCGAAACGAAACACCGGCTTTCTCCCATGGATTTCATCTACCAGTCCAAGCCCCGGCCCTACCACGGACGCCTCTATCTGAAGGACTTCCGGCGCCGGCGCATCTATGCCGACGGGACACCCGAACGCCCCTACCGGTGGATACGCCCGATCGGCGGCCGCCCCTACCGATATCTCTATACGGGAAAGTTCGTCGCCTTCCGGAAGGACTGGAAGGCGGAACAGGAGTACGAGGCCCGAAAGGCCTTAAAGAAGGAAGAGAAGAAGGCCCGGGAAAGTGCCCGGGGCCACGTTGTCTCCCCCCCTCCCGCGGCGCGGAAGGGAATTTTGGGTGGCGCGATCATCCAGCAGGACGAAAATTCGATGACGGAGATGCTTCCCTCGGGCGCCTATGTCTTTCACCCCAAGGACGAGCTCGAGGCGGCGGGCTATCACTATACCAAGTCCTCCGGATGGACAAGGACTCCCTGACATCCCTTCCTCTTTTCGCCGTGTGACAATCGGGTCACTGGATCTTGAGATTCCCGTCATGCGGTTGGCGGATTCTTCCTAGGGAGCCCATTGGCATGAGGTCAGACCGCCATTTCCACCCCGGAGGAGTCCATGGACCGCGAACGATCTCTCGAGGATGTCGAGCGATTTCTCATGGAACAGTTTCATCAGCAATGGTTTTTCTGGTCGAAGGTCACCCGGAGGAGCCCCCCCTCCCAGGAAGAGGACTGTCACCGGAAAAAGGGCTTCCAGGACCTCTCCGCAGCCCTCGCCGGACTCGGGTCCCTGTCGGGGTCGGGAGTGTCGCGCTACCAGCTTGCCAAACCCGGGGCCGTCTTTCTTCGGACTCCCGGGACCCATCCTCCCTCTTCCTGAGAGAGGAGACCGTCCGAAGGCCGGCAGACGCGCCTCTCCGGCCGGGCCTCCGGAGGGGGCGCCATTCACAGGGAAGAGAAATCGGGACTCCGGGGGTTCCGGGCCATCTCCTCCTCTTTGGAGGACCTCTCTCCCCTTCACCCGTTTCGCTTTCCAAAGGAGTGCCCCATGATGACAGGAGCCCTTCCCCAGCCCTTGATCCTTCCCTCCTTCCCTCCCTACGGCCTTTCCGCCACCTTCAGAACCGGGCCGGAATTCGCCCGGGACCGGGCCATAAGCCTCCTCTCCGGGATTGATCCGGCGGCGGGTGTCGTCGGTCTCGGGGATCCCCTGGTCCGGGAGCTGTCCGCCTCCCTTCCCGGCCTCAGGACCTTTCCGGCCTTCTCGGGGCCGGCCTGCACCATTTGCTCGACCCAGGGATCCCTCTGGGTCATGGTGGCCGGGAAAGACCGGACCGAGGTCGTCGACCGCTTCCACCGCCTCACAGCCCTTCTGGAGAGCGACTTTCTTCTGGAGGACGCCCTCGACACCTTCCTGTACAGAGACGGACGGGACCTGACCGGCTACGAGGACGGAACCGAAAACCCCCGGGGGGACAAGGCCGAACAGGTGGCCATTGTCGGGCCGGGGGATCCTCTGGCAGGCTCGAGTTTCGTGGCCGTCCAGCGCTGGGTCCATGACCTCACCCGCTTCAACGCCTTTCCGAAGTCGAGACAGGACGAGATCATGGGACGGGAGAGAGTCTCGAACGACGAGCTTCCCCAAGCTCCCGCCTCGGCCCACGTCCGGAGGAGCGCCCAGGAAAGCTACGATCCCGAAGCCTACATTCTTCGGCGCTCCATGCCCTGGTCCCGGGGAGAGGAAAACGGCCTGGAATTCATCGCCTTCGGACGGAGTCTCGATCCCTTCGAACGGATCCTTCGCCGGATGGCGGGAGAGGACGACGGCGTTGTGGATGCCCTCTTCACCTTTTCCCGGCCTGTCCGGGGCGGATACTACTGGTGCCCGCCCGTGAAGGACGGAAGGCTTGACCTTCTGTCCGGGATTTCCTGACGCACCGAAGAGCCTGAAAGGCCGGGCCCGCCCTCCGGAGCGACCCCTGAGCGTTTCATGAAAACGCCCCTCCCCATTTTCCCAGGAGACGGACAGTCGACTCCGGAGACGGGCTGTCGTATAATGGGTCGGCTGGCCTGAAACGGAAATGTCCGGCTCGCGTCATTCATCCTGATCGCGCCGGCAACCAAGAAAAACCACTCAAACGATCAATTCCTGATCTTCGGAGGTACCATACCCATGTCCGTTCTCGTAGGAAAACCCGCACCCGACTTTACCGCCACCGCCGTCATGGGGGACAATTCCTTCAATGACAAGTTCACCCTCTCGGAGGTCCTGAAGGGAAAATACGGCGTCCTCTTCTTCTATCCTCTGGACTTCACCTTCGTCTGCCCCTCGGAGATCCTGGCCTTCGAACACCGCCTCAAGGAGTTCCATTCCCGGAATGTCGAGGTCATCTCCGTCAGCATCGATTCCCACTTCACCCATCTCGCCTGGAAAAACACCCCGGTGGACAAGGGCGGCCTCGGCCATGTGAGCTTCCCCATGGTCTCCGACCTGACCAAGAGCATCAGCCGGGACTATGATGTGCTTCTCGGGGAAAAGCTGGCTCTCCGCGGCTCCTTCCTGATCGACAAGAACCGCATCGTCCGCCACCAGGTGGTCAACGACCTGTCGCTCGGCCGCAATATCGACGAGATGATCCGCATGGTCGACGCGCTCCAGTACACCGAACAGCACGGCGAAGTCTGCCCGGCCGGATGGCAGAAGGGCAAGCCCGCCATGAAGGCGTCTCCTGCCGGGGTGGCCGACTACCTCGCCCATCACGCCAAGGAGCTCTGATCCGGAGACCTCGTTCTTTTCGAGGACTCTCTGTCGGGGTCCCCTGCCTTCTGCGGGGGACCTTTTTTTTGAGGGTCCCGGGCCGTCTCGGCCCCACCCTCCTCATCCGGGAACGACCATGATCCGATCGGTTCTCTTCGACTTCAACGGCGTCATTCTCGATGACGAATCCGTCCACCGGGATCTCTTTGCCGAGGTCCTGGCCCCCCATGGAGTCCCCCTCTCCCATGAGGACTACGACTCCCTCTACCTCGGCATGGATGACCGCGGATGCCTCTCCACCGCCTGGCAGAGCCGATGGGGAACCCCCATCCCGGAGACCACGCTTCTGGAGCTGGTCTCCGAAAAGGCCCGTCTTTACGAAAAGCGGATGGAGGAAGGACTTCCCCTCTACGACGGAGCCCGGGACCTGATCCGGGACCTCGCCCGCCGGGTTCCCCTGGGGATCGTCTCCGGAGCCCTCAAAAACGAGATCCTCCACGCCCTCGACCGCCATGGCCTGAGAGAGCATTTCGCCTTCGTCATCAGCGCCGAGGATACCAGACAGGGCAAACCCGACCCCGAAGGCTACCGGATGGCCTACCGGACATTGGCCCTCCGGGGGCTTGCCGCGGGCCCTGCCAGCGACATCGCGGTCATCGAGGACTCGGTCCAGGGGATCGAGGCTGCCCGGGGCGCCGGAATGAAGACCGTGGGGGTCGGCCACACCTATCCCCTCCCGAAGCTTCGGGAGGCGGACCGGGTGGTCCCCCATATCCGTCTTCTGACGCCCGAGATGGTGCTTTCCCTGTGACAGGAATCACATCTTGCGGCGACCGGGATCATAACAATCCCGGCTCTTCCCTGGTAAAATAAGTCCGGAATTTTAGATCCGGCCCCGGATTTTTCCGGGAACCTTTCACCCCTTTTATGTTGACGAGGTTTTAAACCGCCATGGAAAGATCAGCCAGAAAAACATTCATTGCAGCAATCCTTATCGGATCGGCCCTCCTTCTTGCCCCCCTCGACCGCGCCCTGGCCGACCAGGCGGCGGCCGACAGTCTCGACACCCCCGTCTCCTCCCAGTCCTCTTCGGGGGCCACCTACAACAACGTCCACCACTTCGGACTGGGCCTCGCCTGGGCCCCCATGGACCTGGTCCAGGCCAATGGAAGCGATGTCTTCGCCAATGTCGGCTTCGTCGATGCCCGGTACTGGTTCAATGACCGCTTCGGCCTCGACGGGGGGATCGGCTTCGGTCTTCCCCAGATCTCGCCCAAATCGAGCCTTCTCGCCACCATGAATATCGAGCCGATGCTGGCCCTCATCACCCGGCCCCACTCCATCTTCTACGCCAATATCGACCTTATTCCGGCCCTCAATACCGGAGCCGACCTTCCCTCGGCCGTGACACTCTCGGCCGGGCTGGGAATCGAGACAGAAATTGCCGATATTTCAAAGCTGGCCTGGTTCGCCCAGTGGAACCCCCTCTCCCTCAACTGGAACCTTCCCAACAACGGTCCCAACGAAACCGGCTTCACCTTCCTTGGCTCCCTCATGAATGTCATGGTCGGTTTCCACTATTACTTCTAGGTCTCCTTCGCTCTGTGACGCCCCGAACGGGAAGGGACAATTTTGTCACCCGAAAAGGACAATCCTGTCCACCGGGGGGACAAAAATCCCTTCCCCGACGGCGTCCCATTCCCATAACTCTTTGACATAAAACAATACAAAATAAAGGCACAATAATTGCTCTTAACTTAACGTCGTTTGAAAAACCGAAGAGGCTCACTGAAACAGGATGGATACCGATGGATACGAACAGGACCAGAACCAGGAAAAAGAATCTTTTTTCAGGATTGCTTTTGGGGTTGGCCTTAGCCTTCCTTCAGACCGGGGAATCCCCGGCCGCGATGATCGAGGACGAGCAAACGGGAGACCGCCATCTGGCAAAGCGGCTGATCGGGGGGATCGTCCTTTCGGTCCGGCACCTTAGGGGAAGCCGGAACGTCTCCCTTCTCATCCGGGAAACCCGCCTGGACAAAAAAGGTCGTCCCCTTTGCAAGGCGCCGACAGGCCGCATCCTTTCCGTCGAATCGGTGGGGGGCATCTTCCAGGCCCGGCCGGGCCGTCTAAAGAGCTCCCTTGTCGTGATGGAAAACCCGGCCGACCTCACCCCCCGGGACCTGAAACCCGGCGAATGCGTCTCGGTGGCCCCCGACGATATCGACCGGGCCGAGACGAAGCTTCATTCCTCGATCCGGATCGAAGAGACTCCGGCCGTTGCGAAAAATACCGATAAGGTGAAAGAGGGCCTGGTCGAACTCTGGGCCAAAACCTTTCCTGCCAAAGGCGCGGTCGCCTCTCACTGGACCGGCAACGGACAGGCCAAACGGAAGAAGGCCCGGCGGGCCTTCCTCCCGGCCGTAACCCGTCCCGCCGGCCAGCCCGCCTGAATTTACGCCGCTAACATCCTTCCTTCCGTCCCGGATCTTCCGGTCCGACCGCTCCTTCCCGCCATGGGAAGGGGGACCGGGAAGACCCGGGGCGGAGCACCTCCTCCCTCTCTTCCCCCTCCTTGCCGCCCCTTCAAACGAAGCCCTCTCACGATGACAAAATCTTGACGCCTCCCATAGGGCCTCTTCCGCGCCTCAGGGGGTAAAGGTCTCCCCCGGACGGACAGAGACCATCCGGCAACTTTTTCCCGAAATCAGCCGGGAAAAGGCCTCTGGAGTCCCCGTAAGGGCCGGGAAGGTCCCGTGGTGGAGTGGAAGAACCCTTTTGGGTTCCAGAAAGGTGACCGCCAGGGCGGCCTCCCGGGGCCCCATGGTATAGAGGTCCCCGATCGGGAGGCAGACCAGTTCGGGGCGATAGAGGTCCCTCACGAGGGCCATATCCGAGAAGACATTGGTGTCTCCGGCGTGATAGAACCGGAATCCATCGGAGAGCTCGACGACAAAACCCGCCGCCTCCCCGCCGTAGAGGATCTCCTCTCCGTCGGAGATTCCGCAGCTGTGGTCGGCATGAACCATGGTGACCGAAACACCGCGAACCGTCTGGGTTCCTCCCTTGTTCATGGGATGGGTCCGGGAGATCCCCTTGCGGTTAAGCCAGGCGCACAGCTCGAAGATGCCCACCGTCTCCGCCTGGCTTGCCGAAGCCAGCGGAAGGACGTCGCCGATGTGGTCGTAGTGGGCATGGGTGAGAAGGATCACATCGACCTTGGAAAGCCCCCGGAACCTCTCGGGGCAGGCGGGATTTCCGGCAAGCCAGGGATCGATGATGATCTCCGTCTGGTTTTTGTCCCGGACCAGAAGGGTCGAATGGCCAAGCCAGGTGAATTGATGGGCGTTCTTTTCCGTCATGGGACCTCCCCCCGATTTGACAGTGGTGAAAGTGCTTGAAAGAGTGCGATCCCGCCCATTCTAGCAGAAAATTTTTTCGGAAAATGGTAGGATCAAAGCGTTTTGGCGGACAGTTCGGAGGGGGACAAAAAAGGAAAGGACTTACGCGGGATGGCCACTTACAACGAAGGGACCCGGGAGATTGCCGAAGAGATCGAGGCCCGGATCTCGGCCAATCCCGGGTTCGCCAGAAGGCTCGGGGACTTCGGATTCATCGAGCTCGAGGACACCTGGGGAGACGAGACCACCATCCTGAATACGGCCCGCGTCTCGACCTCCAACCGGCGGCTCCGGTCGGTGGACGACCTCACGGACAAGGACCGGAACCTTCTCTTCCATCTCCTCTCCCAGCACCACGGGACGCCCTTCGAAACGGTCTATTTCCGGTTCCGTTTCATCGCCCCCATCTTTGTCCTCAGGCAGTGGGTCAAGCACCGGATCTCGACCTGGAACGAATTCTCCATGCGCTACCGAAAACCCATCTCCGCCTACTACATTCCCGACAGGGCCGCCCGGACCGTCAACGGATTCGAGGTCATGAGCCCCGAACAGGTGGAGCGGTACGCCTCTCTCATGGAACAGA
>JAKAWK010000090.1 GCA_021827365.1 Nitrospirota bacterium | reverse complement strand
AGCCGGCCCCGGGACTCTTCCAGTAGTCCCCGGCGAGGATAAGCTCCACCTCTTCCCCCCCGTCTTCTGAAACCAGAACAGGAAGAGTCCGTCTCCATTCGGGAGAGGAAGATCCGCGATTTGGGGTGAATTGGGGTGGAATGTTGCCCAGAATCCGGCCCCAGAAGACCTCGAGGGTCGCATCGAGCATCCATCGGTCCAGAAGGCCCCGAAGAAAGGCCTCGAACTCTCCGGCCCTTTCCTTAAAAGAGGCAAAATCCTTTTCGAAGTCTCCTTCCGGACTGGTTTTCAGGACCGTCACACGGCCCCAGTCGAAGCGGGCCGTCCAGACAAAGAGGCTGGCCGCCCGGCTGATCCTGTCCGGAAGAAGGGGCCAGCTTCCTTGGAAGGAAGGGGTCTCCCCCTCCAGGGCGGCCCTGAATTCGGGTCGGCCGGAAGGAATGATCGCGCCCTCCACATAGGAGGACAGGTCTTCCCAGGATTCTCCCGGAAGGACCTTGGGAAAGATCGTTCGGGATTCATCGTTCTGGAGAATGAGGCCGAGCTCCCGGTGCAGTACATAAATTCCGCAAAGGCCCACCTTCTGGCCCTGGGAAGATTTTTCCGATACGAAAACCCTTTCCAAGGCCTGGCGCACGAGCGGAGAGAGCATGGATTCGAAGAGGGCATCGTCGAGTCTGGTTTCAACCCACTCCAAGTTGACCTCCCTCCCCTTGATTGGTTCTGTCCGCAGGTTGACGATTTCCGACCGAAGCCGGGACGAGACGAAAGACGGATGTGCGTCCTGCCCGGATTCTATCAGGATTTCTCCCAAAGCTTCCACCAGACATTCCGTTGACCCTTGAGACGCTTGATATCGTACAGGGCCAGATCGGCATGGCGAAGCAGAAGGTCCGGATCCCCCTTCTCTTCCGGAAAGAGAACCGCACCCATGGAGACACCGACGGCAAGACCGTCGGAGGGACTCTCCGGAATCATGTAGGGGCTGGAGAGCGAAACGGAAATCCGGTCCATGAAAACATGAAAATGCGCCATATCGGAAATCTCGGCCACCACGACGAATTCGTCTCCCCCCAGGCGACCCGCCAGATCGCTATCCCGGAGCATCCTCCGGAGACGTCCGGCAATCTCGACCAGCAGATTGTCTCCTGCCGAATGGCCAAAGGTGTCGTTCACGGGCTTGAAGTCGTCGAGGTCGAGAATCCCCACGAGAGCCAGGGTCTTTCGCCGTTCGACCGAGGCCAGGAACTGGCCCATGAAAAGCCCCAGTCCCCTCCTGTTGAGAAGTCCTGTCAGGGGATCGTGGACCGAAAGATCCTCCATCTTTTCAAGAAGACGCATCCGTTCGATGGCAAAGGCGGCACGTTCGGAGAGGTCTTTCATCAGGTCGAGCAGGACCTGGTCTGAAAAGGGTGCAGGGTCCCGGGCCCCCATGGCCATGACAGCCATAATCTCTCCCTCCGGTCTTTTGATCGGCCAGCCGGCCACGATTCCGGCCTCGCGAAGGAGGGTTGTCCGGAAGGCTTCTGGCAGAGACAGATCCCTGGCCGGATAATGAATGGAGCAGGCGGTTCCGGAGCTGTAGACCCTTGTCGGAAGCGGAATTTCCCCCTCCGACGGGGAATAGAGCGGTGGAAGGGGAAGGGCAAAAATGAGGGATGACAGCTCTCCCTGAATGATCTTTCGTTCGAAGTGATCCTTCCCTGGAACCAGGAGATCGACAAAGAGGACCCCTTTTTCGCCGGAGAGCGTCTCGGCCAGGATCCGATAGACGTCCGACTCGGTTTTTACAAGGAAAAGGTCGGACAGGACCCTCTCCGCCACGACCCGGTAATGGGCCCTGCGGCGTTCTCTCCTGACCCGCTCCTTCCGGTCAAGAAAGGCCGCGATCTCGACGACGATTCTCTGGAAGAGGGTTGCCGATTCCTGTCCCAGGAAGGTATCCTCCGAAAACTGGGCCTGCAGGAGGAGCTTCTCTCCCCCTACCCGGGCTGCCGAAACGGAAAGTTTCCCGTATTTCCGGTCCCCAGGGTTAGGCCTCATCCCAGGATAATCAGGCTCCTCGCTCAGCAGGATCTGGGGTCGCCCGGTCCGAAGGGCCATGGCGGCCATCCCCGGCCCCTCCGTTGATATCTGTCCCCCCGGAATAGTGGCTTCTTCCGCCCCTTGCCTCGAAAGGTCCTGAGAAACGGCCGCAAGGGTTTCCGTCAGCAGGGTGGCGCCGGGGGGGAGTCTTCCCACCATCGTAAAACGGGCGTTCAGGATTTCACGAAGTCGTTCGAGAAGCTCTCTTAGGACCTCTTCCTCCGGGGACTCGTCCCGCTCCCGGAGAATCTGGACTGATTCGGAGAGGGCCCTGTAGAAAAGGGAGGCGATCCGTGCCCGTTCCTCGGATTCCTTCAGGGCCGTCACATCTGTCTCCACCGAAACATAGCCCATGGGCTGCCCTTCAGGAGAAAAGAGCGCGGTGGCATTCACCCTGAGCCAGACAGGTTCTCCGGACCTTGAATAATGAATCATGGTTTCCTGGAAAGCGCGGTGGGCGGCGACATGGTCGCGGATACGACCCAGCGTCGCGAGATCGGTGGCCTCTCCCGAACGGAAATCCGCGGCGAAATGGCCCCGGACTTCAGAGAGCCGGTAGCCGAACCTTTCCTCAAAGGCTCTGTTGACCCACAGGATGTGTCCCGCCGGATCGGTCATGAGAATCCCGTCGGTCGTTTTCTGGGCGACAAGGGAGAGACGTTCGAGTTCGGTTTCCCGGGTCAGCCGGTCGATCGCCAGAGCCAGACTCTGTGAGAGATGTTCTCCCAGGCGGAGGTGGTCCTCTGAAAACTCACCCTCCCTTCCGCCCGAGAGGGCCAAAACCGCGACCGGTTCCTCCTGTGAGGGAAGAAGGACCGGCACCGCCAGAATCTCCCGAACAACCCCAAGTTCGGGGTGAATCTCCCGGTAGGACCTGAGGGCCACCAGCCCGTCCGAGATCCGTTCAATCTTTCCTCTTTTCTCCCGCCACGCACGGGCGGCAATCGTCAGTCGTCCCTCCTCCCCCTCCAGGGGGAATCGGAGTTCCTTCATCGCGGCGACCAGCCTTTCATCCCGGGAGGCATGAGCCGTCATCACAAGTTCATCGGTCTCCGGTGTCCGCTCCAGAACATAGACGGCCAGGGTGTCAGTCACGCGGGAGATCGTCCGGACGGAAATCCCGTAGAGGTCATCACGCGTCTTGGCCGCAAGAAAAGCCTGCTGGGAGGCCATGACGGCCTCCTGATAGGCCGTGAGCGTGCGGAGTTCCTCCTCCAGTTTTCTTTTGTCAAGAGCCAGGGCAATTTCCTGGGCGACCCTCATGAAGGGCTCGGCCCAGACCTCATCGGCAAAGAGGGGATCGGAAAAGCACGCCCCCACAAAGATCCGCTTTCCTCCCTTCCGAAAGACTGAGGCCAGAAGGGCCCCCGAAATTCCCATCGCCTTTGCCCGGAGGGCCAGGGGATCGGATAGGTTCTCCCGGGCAAAGAGGAATGCCCGGCTCCCCTCCCTTTCTAAAAGTTCGGCGGCCTGGCCGGCTTCAAAAAGAGCCAAGGGATCCCCGAGAACCGGAAGGCCAGTGAAAAAGTCCTGGTCCTCACCCCTTATCAAAATGAAGTCCGGTTCATTTTTTCCCGCCGGGATCTGGATCAAAAGAAGAACTCTGGGCTTCAGGACGGCAAAGACCCGGTCTGCCAGACGTCCCAGAAGGATCTCAAGGGACGGGGAGGCTTCCTGGAAAGACTTCAAGGTGACCGAAAGGGTCTCCTGAAAGAGGCCCGAGATTTCCTGGCGGATCGCGGCCTCCCTTATTTTCGTAATATCCGAGGAGACAAGACCGTATTCTTTGGACAGGTTCCCGCCACCCGGCAAGGGAAATCCCTTCATCAGGAGCCATGACGACCTCCCGTCAACTGAAAGAAAGGAGATCGACTCCTCGAAGGACTGCCCGGATCGGACCCTGGACAGGATCGTCTCAGGAGTCCCGGAAGGAAGGCCCGCGGTAGCGAAAAGAGAGGCGAGATCCATTCCACAAAGATTTTCGGCGGGAATTCCCGTTTGCCGGGAAAAGGCCGCATTGGCCCAAGTCACCCGGCTATCGCCTTCCAGAATGCAGATGGCGTCATCCGTCTCCTGGGTGACCCGGGAGAGCCGTCTGATCGTCTCTTCCTGCTCGAGTCTCCAGATGGCTCGTCCCAGACTGTCAGCAAGGGTAGCAAGAAGACTTCGGAGACTTTCCGTAAAATGGCCGGGGTCCCGGCTCCAGACGACAAAGACCGCGGCAGGACCCAGGTCTCTCTCAGTCATCACGGGAAAGGCCATGGCCGAGCCGATATGGGAAAGAACCGGAAAGCGACGGGCCATCTCCTGCAAGAATGGCCAGTCCTCACTCCTGACCGGACCCTTGATCCTCCGCTCCCGGAAGGCCAGGGCGGAAAGGGAGGGACCGACGGCCTCTTCCCCCTCATTTGAAAAGCGCAGAGCCCGGGTCGCCTCAGTCATTTCGGGAAGGACCGTCTCCACTGCCCGTATCTCAACCGATCCCTCAGGGCCCTGAACAGCCACGTAGCTTCCTATGGCCCCGGCATAGCGGACGATGGTTTCGACGAGGGAACGGTACATCGACTCCCGATCCCGGGCTTCTATGAAGGCCTGCTGGACACGCCGGATCGCCTCCTGATAGGAAGAGAGACTTTTGCGTTCCCTTTCGAGTCTGACCCTGTCGAAAAAAGAGGCCAGGTCGCTCGCCACCTCTTTGATAAAGGAGAGAAATTCTCCCGGGAAGGATCCCTGTTCGGCCCGGGAGAGAAAGATCACGATCTGGGCCCCATCCTTCATTGTGGCCGATTGGATGAGACCGCTTCCCAGGTCTATTCTACGGTTTCTCTCAGTTGCGGTATCCGTCTCCACAAGGGCTGAAAGATCCGGAACGACCTCCATGGAGCCCGAGTTCAGGGTATGTTCCGCGAGAAATACCCCCTCCCCGTCGAGGTCGAAGTTTTGAATATTTCCCCCGGCGGGGTCCTTCTCTCCTCCTTTGGCCAGGATCTCGATCTTTTGCTCACCAGGAAAGCGTCGTCCGATCAAAACAAGAGGAATGGCAAATGAGCGCGCAAGGAGGGAGGCTATAGCCTCCGGAAGTCCCTCTTCCTGTGATTCTTCCGTCTGCTGGATAAGTCGCTTTAGTTCAAGAAGCGTATCAAAGAAATGGCTCTCCTCCCTGCCATGCTTGAGCAGGGCTCCGATGCGGGAGACAAGAGAAGGGGGCAGTGTGTTCAAAAGAGGAGAAACGGGAAGACCTTGAGAAATCACAAGAAAAAGGAACGTATCCGGTTGGGTGTGGGAGGCCGCCGAAAGCCCGGAAAGAAGGATGAGGCGTCGGGATTGGCCGTCGAAATCTTCAAGAGCCCGGGAGATCACAAGGGGAAGGTGCGAAGGATCGGGGGGAAGCTCAGGCGATAAAAGACGCGAGAGGAGAGGCTCCGGCCCGATTGCTGCCCGGAGGATTCGCGGGCCATCGATGGTGACTAGGAGGACTCCTTCGGCTCCCAAGGCTCGTCCGAGAGCCGACAGGGCAAGGTCGACCATCGATCGGCAGGAATCTTGAACTGCCAGCTCTTCAAGCAGAGCCAAAAGAGCTTCCCCAGCGGGGCTGGAAGGAGTCTCATCCTGCTCGGGGTTCTTCTTCAAGCTCCCTGTCCTTCAAGGCTCGTGAATGGAGAAAACCCTTCAGCTAAGGAGGGATTCTCCCTTCATTTTGGAGTTCGGAGGGGGGTCTCCGGAGGTTTGGCCAAAATCTCAGGATCGATTGTACAGGCTGGGAAGAATCCAGAAAAGGGGAGCAGGAGATAGACCGGGCTCATCAACGGAGATCCTCCTTGAAGCGCTCCTCCGGATACCTGAACGGGGGGGGATGTTGGATCCCGGAAGGTATGCCGCTTTTACGGTCTCTTCTACCGGTGAGGCCGGGATTCTGACAGGAGGGACTGGACTCTCTCGTAGACCCTCTCGGAAAGTCTCAGGCTCTCGGCCTTTTTCGAAACAGGATCGGAGGGGACGGGTTCGGGCCATTCCGGAGGGCCGAAGGAAACGGTCATTTGCGCGGGGCGGGGGAAAGCCGATCCCGGCGGAAGGCTCCGGTCGCTTCCTGTGATGGCGGTCGGCACGATAGGGACGCCTGCACTCATCGCTAAAAGGGACACTCCCCGATGGAAAGGTCGGAGGGAGCCATCCCGGGATCGGGTTCCTTCTGGAAAGATCCCAAGAACGACGCCCTCGCGAAGGACTTGCTCTGAAAATGAAAGGGCTTTCCTGTCCCCCTCTCCACGGGCTAAGGGAAATCCCCCCATAGAGAGGAGGAATCTGGCCAGAAGTGGATTTTTGAAGAGCTCGGGTTTGGCGGGAAACCGGGATTCCCGGGGGATGGCGTAGCCCAGGAGAGGAACGTCGAGGAGGGAGAGATGGTTGGCGGCCACGATCACCCCGCCGGTAGCCGGGAGATTCTCCCTTCCCCGGACGGTCACGGGAAGCCAGGAGTGAAAGATCCCCCCTGCCATAACCCTTATGGCTTGGTAGAAAGGGCGCGGCCAAACGGAGCCGGGGGGAGGAATCAGCGGTAGTGGTCGATGATCCATGTCACCGCTTCGTCGATGGAAAGGCGTGTGGTGTCAAGGACTAGGGCATCGGGAGCCTGGATAAGGGGTGAGACAGGACGTTCACGGTCCCGGCGATCCCGGTCAAGGATATCGGCCAGGACGGTCTCCAGGGGACGCCGGTCTCCCTTGGATTCGAGGTCCTTCAGGCGACGCCTGGCCCGAACCTCAGGGTCGGCCACCAGGAAGATCTTGAGACGGGCCTCTGGAAGAATGACCGTCCCGATATCCCGACCGTCCATCACGATCCGGCCCTCCAGGGCCAGCCTCCGCTGGAGGTCAAAGAGGGCTTTTCGGACCGAAGGCCAGGCCGAGATCCGGGAGGCCAGGGCCCCGACCTCCTCGCTCCGGAGATGGTCGGTCACATCGAGCCCCCCAAGTGAGATCCGGGCCCCCGAGCTTCCAGGGGTTACGGCAATGTCGAGTGCGGAGAGGATCCGGACCACGGCGGGATCCTCCTCGGAAAAACGGGAGACTCCGGAGGAGAGAAGCGCAAGTGCGACGGCCCGATAGAGAGACCCGGTGTCAAGAAAGACAAACCCGAGTCGGCGGGCGACCTCACGGGCCAGGGTAGACTTTCCCGAACTTGCGGGACCGTCGATCGCAATGGCATCGATCTGGCCTTCTTTCATGAACGGGCCACGGCGTTGAAGAGGGAGGGAAAGCCGGGGAAGGAGGTCTCCACAAAGTCCGTTCCCGTTATCAGAAGGGAGTCTCCCGGTGGAAGACGTGTGGCAAGAACGGCCATGGACATTGCGATCCGGTGGTCGTGACGGCTGTCGATCTGCCCTCCCCGAAGTCTCCGGTCGGGTCCCTCCCCCACGACAGCAAGGCCATCCGGGTATTCCTGAACTTCGACACCCACGGTCCGCAGGGCAGAAACCATCGCGGAGATCCGGTCGGACTCCTTGACCCGGAGCTCTCCCGCCCCGCGAATTTCGGTGCGTCCGGAGGCAAAGGCCGCAAGAACGGCCAGGATGGGAATCTCGTCGATGGCGGAGGGAATCATGGAAAGGGGAACAGAGATCCCTTCAAGCTCCGCAAAGGAGAGATCAAGGGTCCCGAAGGGTTCGCTTCCCGTTCCGGCAGGATCGGACCAGGGATCGATCCTGGCCCCCATGAGCGAGAGAATCTCGAGAAAGGCGGTCCGGGTCGGGTTGAGACCCACATTGGTGAGAGTCAGCCGGGATCCCGGGACGAGAAGGGCCAAAGCAATAAAGAAGGCGGCCGAGGAGATGTCTCCCGGGACGGAAAGGGAGGTTCCGGAGAGTTCGGAAGGCCAGACGGTCACCCCCCCCTCCCCGGTTTCGACCCTGCCTCCGAAGTGGGGCAGAAGACGCTCGGTATGATCACGGGTCTGAACCGGCTCGATGACTGTCGTCGGGCCATTCGCGGAAAGGCCCGCAAGAAGGACGGCTGACTTGACCTGGGCCGACCGGTGATGATTGTCGTACAGAATGGAGGTCAGCGGACCTCCCCGGATGGCCAGGGGGAGGAGGCTTCCCTCCCTCCGGCCGTCGATGACTGCCCCCATGCGCGAAAGGGGTTCGGTGACACGGCGCATCGGCCGGGATCGGAGGCTTTCATCCCCTGTCAGGACCCGGAATCCGGGGACACCGGCCAGAAGGCCGGTCATGAGGCGGACCGCGGTTCCGGAGTTGCCGAAGTCGAGGACGTCCGGAGGTTCGGCAAGGTCAGGAAGGCCCGGACTTTCAAGGATCAGGTGGTGGGGGGAGAGCCGTTCTGCCCGGACTCCCATGGAAAGGAAGGCCCGGAGAGTCCCTTCGCAATCGGCCGAATCCAGGAATCCGGTGATTTCGGTCTTTCCTTTGGCAATACTTCCAAAAATCACTGCCCTGTGCGAAATCGACTTGTCTCCGGGGGGACGGATCTCACCCGCAATCGAGGCCGCGCGTTCCACCCGATAGGTTCCATGGAGGGCCCCTCCCCGTCTTTCCTCGAGGATCATGGGGGGAGGGTCTCAGAGAGGGGGGCGGTCCATTCGGAAAGCAGGCGGGAGAGGTTTTCTGATCCCCCATTTTCCAGGGTTTCCCGGAGAAGCTCCATCTGATGATCGAAGCTGTCCATGGCCTCGAGAATGGCTCTGCGATTCTGGAAGAGAATGTCAGCCCATAATTGCGGGGAGCTCCGTGCGATCCGGAGAATGTCGGAGAAGCTTCCCCCTTTCTGGGTTTTCCAGTCGAATCCCGGATACCTGTTCTCGCGGCGGACCTGCTCGGCCAGAGTCAGAAGACAGTAAGAAAGAACATGGGGGAGATGGCTGATGTGGGCAACGATTCCGTCGTGATCGGAGGGAGAGACCCGAAAGGTTTTTGCCCCCAGGGCCTTCCAAAGGTGGTCAAGAGGCAGGAGAGAGTCTTCCTCCCCCCCGAAGGGAGTCAGAAAAACGGTCCGGTCCGAAAACAGTGTGGCCCGGGCGGAGGAAATCCCGGTCCGTTCGCTGCCCGCCATCGGATGGGAGCTCGTGTAGAGGGGAAGAAGAGTGTGAAACTTCGTCCTGTAAGCCTCGTAGAGGGCCCCCTTCACCGAGGAGAGATCAGTGACCACGGCTTCCGGGAGAAGATTCCCCGCGATCTCCCCCCAGACCTGAGGAACAGCCCCGGGAGGAACGGCAATCACCACCAGGTCGACTCCCGAAACGGCCGCTCCGTTGGTGTCGGCAAAGAGGTCAACCCACCCCCGCTCCATAGCGAGCTTCCTGTCTTCGGGGAGCAAGGTCGTCCCCACAATCTTTGGAGGATCAGGAAGACCCTTGAGGGCACCCGCCAGGGATCCGCCCATCAAACCCGTTCCGAGAATGGCGACCTTCCGGAAGGGAAAGGCCCCCGACGGCATCAGGCGACAGTCCGTCCGAGCGCCGCGGCCACCCTGCGAACCTCGATCATCAGCT
>JAKAWK010000002.1 GCA_021827365.1 Nitrospirota bacterium | reverse complement strand
GACTCATCTCCATGTCTACAGTTCGTTTACCATTCCCAGACTAGGCGTCATTCTGCTTGGAACCATGCTGAGAGACCGAGGGTGGGATGTCAGGGTCTACATCGAGGATGTGGCTCCCGTTGACATGAAGGAAGTGCTTTCTGCAGACATTGTAGGAATTTCAACGCTCACTTCCACCGCTCCCCAGTCTTACCGTCTGGCAGAGACTGTCCGCAAGGCGGGAATTCCCGTCGTTATCGGAGGCACGCATGTCACATTTCTTCCGGATGAGGCTCTCGATTACGCGGATTATGTCGTTCGGGGAGAGGGCGAGGAGACACTCTTTGAGCTGATCGATGCCATGGAAGGACGTGGCGAGATGGAGAAGATCCTTGGTCTCTCCTACTGGAGGGGCACCCGGAAGCTTCATAATCCGGACCGGCCACTCAAGGAGGACCTTGATTCGAATCCCATCCCCGATTACGGCTTGGTGGAGGGGTGGAACACCCAGAAGAGGGGGCTGATTTCCATTGCCACCTCCCGCGGATGTCCCTTTACCTGCACGTTTTGTTCCGTTCCGGGGATGTACGGCCATGGATTCAGGATGCATTCCATCGAGAGGGTTATTGAGGAAATCCGAGTCAACAATCCGAAATATGTCTTTTTCGCCGACGACCTTTTTACGGCCAACAGGAAAAGGACCAAGGATCTGCTTAAAAGGATGATCGAAGAGGGGCTCACCCCGGAATGGGGAGCCCAGATCAGGACGGAAACCGCCTTCGATCCTGAACTGCTCGAGCTCATGAAGGCCAGCAACTGCTTCAATGTCTTTATCGGGTTCGAGTCGATCAATCCCCAGACTCTCGATCTCTTCAACAAGCGGCAGACCTATGAAAAAATTGTCCGGTCGGTCGACGCCTTCAACAAGGCCGGTATCAGGATACACGGGATGTTCGTGGTCGGGGCCGATACCGACGACAAGGATACGATCTACGAAACGGCTCGCCTTGCCCAGGAGTGGCAGCTTCAGTCCATTCAGCTGATGATCCTCACTCCGCTGCCGGGCTCTCCCGATTTCGACCATTTTTATGCCACGGGAAACCGGGAGCTTCTTTACAAGGACTGGAGCCTTTACGACGGACATCATGCCGTCTACCGTCCTAAGAACATGACCGCCTACGAATTGAACGAGGCTGCGATCGGAGCGATGGAAGATTTCTATTCCTGGAAAAATATCTCCCGAAGCGCCATGAGGCGGGACTACTATTCGACATTGATCCAGTTTGGGGCAAAACATCTTTTGAAGAACTGGCGCCGGGAAAATCAGGGATTCCTTGAGGAACTCCGGTCGACGGTCTTTGAAAAAGCGGAGGAGGGAATTGAATCCTCCTCCAGAAATCCACGCACGAACCGTGTGGGCGTTCCGAGGTTCATTCTTGACTCGGAGCTGGGTTCAGGTCTTGTCGCCTTTTTTGCAAGACTTGGCAGTTCAGTGGTTCCCTTTTCCGAATCTGTGGCCGATGGGGATGATCCGACGGCCCTTTCCAGGATTCGCGGAAAGGTGGACTGCATCGTGATGCCGGTGATGGAGCGGGCGCGTCAGGGAGAAGAAGAGTTTTTCCAGAAAATCGAGAGTCTGAAGCAGTGGCTGGCCCAGCACAAGCAGTCGGCTCCGACCGCCGTCTCCCTGTTCCTTGACAAGCAGGACGGCTCCCTTTACTCCTCGCTGGCCCAATTGGGAGCATTTTTTACACAGGATCTGGACAGGGTTCATCGAGCCTACAAGGAGACGATCGCCGGAATCAGGACTTCCCCGTCGACGGCGGAGGAGATCAAGCCGGTGATGGTCCAGATGACCTCCTGAAGCCGACCCGAATCTGAAGGAGATTTTCAGGCAATGGAAAAAGTGACACGAATTGCAACCGCTGAAGAACTCTCCCAGAAAAAGTGGTATGTCGTGGATGCCGACGGTCAGACCGTCGGAAGGCTCTCCACGGCCGTCGCGCTTCTTCTGAGGGGCAAGAACAAGGTTTTCTTTACCCCGCATCAGGATGCAGGGGATTTTGTCATCGTGATCAATGCGGCCAAGGTCGCCTTCACAGGAAAAAAGTGGAGCCAGAAAATGTATTACCGGCACAGCGGGTATCCCGGAGGATTCAAGTCCGCCACCGCCAAGGAAGTCCGCTCCCGGAACCCTGAGCATCTTGTCATTCACGCCGTGAAGGGAATGCTTCCAAAAAACAAGCTTTCCAACCAGTTCATGAGCCGCCTCAAGGTCTATGCCGAGGAATCGCATCCCCACCAGGCCCAGAATCCCGAAGTCTACGCATTAGGAGGTCGTTGATGGAGAGAGAACCGAATGAGGATGGACGGGGTTCTGCGACCGGAAAGCGTAAGACCGCCATCGCCCGCGTGCGCGTCCAGAGCGGTACGGGTCTGATTCAGGTCAATGATAGACCCCTCGAAGAATACTTCCCGAGGACCTTGTGGACCACTCAGGTGAAGGCTCCCATCGAGCTTACGAATATGGCCGGGAAACTCGATGTCTTTGCCAAGGTCACCGGAGGCGGTTTGACCGGACAGGCCGAAGCCATCCGGCATGGAATTTCCCGGGCCCTGCTCGAAATAAACCCGGAGTTTCGGGAATCCCTGAAAAAGGAAGGCTTCCTCACCCGCGACGCTAGGGTCAAGGAAAGAAAGAAATTCGGACAAAAGGGTGCCAGAAAGCGTTTCCAGTTTTCCAAGCGCTAATCTCTGGAGTGTGTCCCGATATGAAGGGGAGACCTCGGTCTCCCCTTTTTTCGTGCTGAAACTGGAGAGAAATGACGAAAGAAAAAGACCAGCAAGGGAAAAAGATTCGCGTCGGAATTGTCGGCGCCTCCGGATATGCCGGAGCAGAGCTTGTCCGTCTCCTGGTCTCGCATCCTGAAACGGAGGTCGTCCGTTTGGCAGGAGAGTCCAGGGCGGGAGTTTCTCTCAGGGATCTATTTCCCCACCTCACGTCGTCCGCCATTCTGGAAAAGGCTTCGGAATCTCCCCTCTGGACCGATGTGGATGTCGTATTTTTCGCCCTCCCTGCCGGGCAAAGCTTTGGCCTGGTTCCCCGATACCTTGAACAGGGAACCGTTGTCATCGATCTGGGGCCGGACTATCGTCTTCGGGATCCGGCTCTCTACCGGAAGGTTTACGGAATCGACCACGGGTTTCCGGAAGGTCTCTCCCGGGCAGTCTATGCTCTTCCTGAATGGTCAGGAAACTCCCTTGCCAGAGATCGGCTCGTCTCCTGCCCGGGCTGCTTTCCCACGGGAGCCCTCCTGGGAATCCTCCCCTTTCTCCATCGTGGACGGATCAAAAGGGACATGATCTTTGTCGACGGAAAGTCTGGGATCACGGGCGCCGGAAGAGGTCTCACCCTGGAGACGCATTTTCCCGAAATTTCAGAAGGTGTTCTGGCCTACAAGCTCCTCGACCACAGGCATGTTCCCGAGATGGAGCAGGCCATGGAGGGAATGGGAGGGGGACGGGTCACCTTTGTTCCCCACCTTTTGCCGTTCAACCGGGGAATTCTGTCGACGATCTACATGGTGATGGAGGGTCGCTGTTCCCAGGAGGACGCGGACCGGATGATTGATGAAAGTTACCGGGACAGTCCTTTTGTGAGAAGGGTGGCCTCTCCTCCCAATACGATGGGTGTCCGGGGCACCAACAATGTGCACATCCACGCCAAGGTCCGGGAAGATCGTCTCGTCGTCCTGACGGCCATCGACAATCTCGTTCGGGGGGCGGCCGGTCAGGCCATCCAGTCGATGAACCGCATCTTTGGGTTTAATGAAATGGACGGATTGAGGCAGGAAGCCATTTTCCCCTAGTCTAAAACACAAACCATCATGGGAAAGACGTCATGTCCAGAAAAAAAATGGCGGGGGGAATCACCTATCCGAAGGGATTTTCTGCCGGAGGCCTCTATTCCGGCGTGAAAAAGAACGGAAAGCCGGATCTCGCCCTGATCCTTTGTGAAACGGAATGCCTGGCCGCCGGGGTCTTCACAACAAACCAGATCAAGGCTCCGGCCGTCCGAATCTCCCAGCGCCGGGTCCGGGGGGCAGGGATCCGGGCGGTCATCGTGAACAGCGGGAATGCCAATGCCTGTAACGGGGAGCAGGGCGAGAAGGATGCCTTCCTGATTTCGGAAAAGCTCTCGGTCCATCTGGGATGCGATCCCAGGAAGATCCTTATGGCGTCGACAGGAGTGATCGGTCGTCCGCTCAACATGGAAGCGATCCTGGCTTCTCTCCCCGTCCTGGTTAAACAATCCAGTCCTTTCGGTCATGAAGCCTGCGCCCAGGCGATCATGACAACCGACACCAGGTCAAAATCGGCCCAGACCGAAGGAATTGTAGGGGGACGGACCGTCAGGATCGGGGGAATTGCCAAGGGAGTGGGAATGATCCATCCCCAGATGGCGACTCTTCTCGTATTTCTGACGACCGACGCTTCTGTGGAAAAGGAGGCCCTTAAAAGCGCCCTGCTCCAGGCTTCGGAAAAGACCTTCAATGCCCTGACGGTCGACGGGGATACGAGCACCAATGATACGGCCCTGATCATGGCGAGCGGTCTGGCCGAAAATACGCGAGTCACCAGAAATTCCCCCGAGTTTCAGGAGTTTTTCTCCCTTCTTCTCTCCGTGTGCGAATCCCTCCGGGACCAGCTTGTCAGGGATGGGGAGGGTGTCACAAAGATCATCAGGATCCAGGTTTCGGGGGCCAGATCCCGGGGTGATGCGCGGAGGGTGGCCCAGTCAATATCCCGGTCCCTTCTCGTCAAGACAGCCTTCTTCGGTGAGGATGTGAACTGGGGAAGAATCATGGTCGCGATCGGCAATTCCGGAGTCAGGGTCTTCGAGGAACGGATCGATATTTTTATGGGGCCTGTCGCCCTGGTGCACAAGGGGGTAGGCCTGGGACCCCTCCAGGAGGAAAAGGCTCTCGAAGTCATGAAAGGGAAGGAAATTACCCTTCGTGTCATGCTGGGCCAAGGCTCCATGGAGGCCGAATACTGGACGACCGATCTCTCGCTCGACTATGTCCGGATCAATGCCGGGTATAAAGGAAGAACTTAGGAAAATTGTATTTATTTCCCCATTGTGGTATAAAAAAACGTTTTTATGAAGAGAAGTGGCGACCTTTTTCTTCACTTCAGGTTCAGCCATGACAGCCCCTCCGGACTGGAGCGGGTTTATGGCGGGACCAGACCTCGGCCTTCGGCCGACATCGGTCCAATAACAAATACTGCAGCGAATCGCGGAATTCATCCGGAAATCCCACGGGTCCGCAAAGGCGTTTTTTGTCGCCGGCCTGGGCGGCGGGAACGGTTCGCAAAGGTTAACCCACAGATCAGGAGACAGGAATGAAGAATGTGACAATCAAGGAGCTTCTCGACGCCGGCGTCCATTTCGGACACCAGACCAAGCGGTGGAACCCGAAGATGAAGCGGTTCATTTACGGAGAGAGAAACGGAATCTACATCATCGATCTTCAGCAGACGACACGGCGCTATCGTCAGGCCACGCGATTTATCAGGAATGTCGTGGGAGAAGGGAAGTCGGTCCTTTTCATCGCCACCAAGAAACAGGCCCAATCGATCATCGAAGAGGAGGCGGAACGTTGCGGAATGTTCCATGTCACCCATCGTTGGCTGGGCGGCATGCTGACAAACCACCAGACGATCCGCAAATCCGTCGAGCGTCTGAAGAAAATCGAAGCGATGAAGGAAAGTGACCAGTGGGCCCGTCTACCCAAAAAAGAAGTGGCCCAGATCGAAAAGGAGGAGTCCAAGCTGCGATCGACCCTGTCGGGAATTCGCGGGATGGGACAGCTTCCCGGGGCCATTTTTGTGGTGGATCCCAAAAAAGAGCATATCGCCATTCACGAAGCCAACCGGCTCGGAATTCCGGTGGTGGCGATGGTGGATACGAACTGCGACCCGGACCTGATCGATTTTCCGATTCCGGCCAACGATGACGCAATCCGCTCCATCCGGCTCATGGCTGAAGGCATAGCCGACGCCGTGATCGAGGGGGGGTTGTCCCGCCGCTCATCCGGCAAGGCGGTGGCGCCTGAATCTCCGGCGGTCGCCTCTGAGCTTGAGCAGGCCTTCTCGGCCGGAGAATCCGGAGAGAAATAGAGGGGGAAGGGAGAGGAAGATCTCCTCCCTTCTCCGCAGCCGGTCATGCCTTGAGCCCAGTGAAGAATGCCAGACGGATAGAGACGGAGGAAGGAAACAAGATGGAGATTGCTGCAAATGTGGTCAAGGAACTTCGGGAAAAAACCCAGGCGGGGTTCATGGACTGCCGGAAGGCCCTCGTCGAGGCCAACGGGGATCCCGAAAAGGCCTATGAAATCCTGAAGAAGAGCGGAGCTCTCAAGGCCAGCAAGAAAGCCGACCGGGAAACTGCCGAGGGAATCGTCGGATCCTATATCCACGCCGGAAGCAAGATCGGAGTTCTTGTCGAGGTCAACTGCGAAACGGATTTTGTGGCCCGTACCGATAATTTCAAGGAGCTTGTCCGGAACTTGGCCATGCACATTGCCGCTGCCGCCCCCACCTATGTGGACAGGACCGCTATCCAGGAAGAGGAGATCAACCGCCTTCGCGCAGGATTCCTGGCCGAAGTGCAGGACAAGCCGGAAAAGGTCCGAGGCAATATCGTGGAAGGCAAGCTGGAAAAGTTTTTTCAGGAATCCTGCCTTCTGGATCAGCCTTATGTCAAGGATCCTGGCGTGGTCGTGCGTGACCTGATTGCCGGAGAAATTGCGAAAATGGGCGAGAATATCTCGGTTAGGCGCTTTACACGGTTTCAGATCGGAGAAGGGAAGGGCTGATGCCCGGTTATAAAAGGGTTCTCCTGAAGCTCTCCGGGGAGGCACTGATGGGGGATCTGTCCTTCGGGATCGATCCTGCTGTCCTGGACCGGATTGCCGTGGAGATTCAGGCGGTCGTTGCCCAAAGTGTCGAGCTTGGAGTCGTGATCGGCGGAGGGAACTTTTTCCGCGGTCTCTCAGGAATCAGCCAGGGGATCGATCGGGCTTCGGCGGATTACATGGGAATGCTTTCCACCATTCTCAATGCCCTGGCCCTTCAGTCCGTCCTCGAAAAAAAGGGTGTTTCGACCCGTGTTCTGACGGCTCTGGAGATGCGGGCCCTCGCGGAACCTTACATTCGTCGGCGCGCCATGCGCCACCTCGAAAAGGGCCGTGTGATCATTTTTGCGGGGGGGACCGGAAATCCCTATTTCACCACCGATACGGCCGCTGCCCTCCGGGCGATGGAAATCGGAGCCGAAGTGGTCCTCAAGGCTACGAAGGTGGACGGTATCTACAGTGATGACCCCCGGAAGAACCTGAAGGCCGAACGATTCGTGGAACTCAGCTATATCGATGTTCTCGAGAAAAAGCTCAAGGTGATGGACTCTACGGCCGTCTCCCTGTGCATGGACAACAATCTTCCAATCATTGTCTTCGATCTTAACGGGCCCAACAATATCGTCCGGGTCGTTCGGGGCGAACCGATCGGGACCCTTGTTCGGTAGAATATCCGGTGTTGCGGAACGGGAGGCTTAAATGGATGCGGAACTTAAGGGATTTTCGGAGAAAATGGACCATGCGGTGGACCATTTCCGCAAGGAGATCCAGACCCTGAGAACAGGGCGGCCGTCGCTCTCCCTCATCGAACATATCCGGGTGGACTATTACGGGAACCAAGTCTCCCTCGACAAGGTGGCGGCCCTGAACATCGTCGACAACAGGATGATCACCATCACCCCCTGGGAGACAAAGCTCATCGGAGATATCGAAAAGGCCATCATGGCGGCCAATCTGGGGCTGACTCCACAGAATGACGGAAAGGCCGTCAGGATCGTCGTTCCGCCAATGACCGAGGAACGTCGCAAGGAGATGGTCAAGCTTCTGAAGAAAATGGCCGAGGATGCGAAGGTTTCCTTGCGAAACATCCGGCGGGATGCGAACGAGGATATCAAAAAGAAGCACAAGGAAGGCCTGATCCAGGAGGACCGGGTGAAGCGCCTTCAGGATGAAGTCCAGAAGCTTGTCGACGGAGCGGGGGCCAAGGTCGACGAACATGCCCGGAAGAAGGAGCAGGAGATCCTGACGACCTGACCCCATGAAACCTCGGGACCCCACGCCGCAATCCATCCCGGATCCGGGGTTTCCGGAGGGCCGGACCCGTGTCACCGTTGATCTGGACCAGTTTCTCCGGAATGTCCAAAGGGTGATCCATCGCCTCGGAAAGAACGAGGGGCTCCTTCCGGTCATCAAGGCCAATGCCTATGGCCACGGACTTCTTCCTGTCATGACTGCCCTCTCCTCAATCGGCATCAACCGCGTGGCAGTCATGGGGACGGATGAAGCCCTCTCTCTCAGGCGGGGAGGGTATTCCGGGACGATCATCCTTCTCGGAGGGTTTTCCGGGAAGGAACTGACACTCTGTTTTCGGGAAAAACTCACCCCTGTCCTCCACCATCGGGACCAAATCCGTCTTCTTGAAGCCTTTTCTCCGGCCAGGGACCCCCTGGACCTCCACCTCAAGATCGACTCCGGGATGGGGCGTCTTGGCTTTCTCCCTCCCGAGATCCCTCAAGTCCTTGACCGGATGCTCCGGATTCCCCAGGGGAGAATAACGGGGATCATGACCCATTTTCCCCTTTCCGAGGACCGGAAGGATACGGAAGACTGTCTCAAACTCTTTCAGGAGTGTGTCCTTTCCAGTCTTTCCCATCCGGCGCTCTCCAGCCTGTCGGACATTCACATGGCCAACAGCGGAGGGGTCATGCAAGGACTTGTCTCCTTCCCGACCCCAAGGTCTTCGGGAAAGACTCTCACATTCTGGGCCAGACCCGGATTGATGCTCTATGGTCATCTTCCCATCAGCGATCTTCCCGGGTGGGATGAGATATCCCCAGTCCTTACCGTAGAAGCCCGGCTGCTCTCCCTTCGGAATCTCCCGAAAGGCCATTCCGTCTCCTACGGAAGAACGGAAGTCCTGTCCCGGGACAGTCGGCTGGGAATCCTTGGCATGGGATATGCCGATGGCCTGCCACGGGCTCTCTCCGGTCGCGGGTGGGGAGTGATCGACGGCCGGAAGGTCCCATTTGCCGGGCGGGTCTGCATGGACATGGTCGCCGTTGACCTGACGGATCTCCCGCGGCCCGTGGAGATCGGGGAATGGGTCAGCATCATCGATCCCAAGGAACCTGAATCCCTGACCGTGGATCAGATTGCCCGGTGGACGGGGACCATTCCCTACGAGGTGCTCTGCCTTCTCGGCCACCGGGCGGACAGGAGGTTTGTCGGCGATGCTTCAAGGTTTCTCCAAAATGATTTCTGACTTGGCCGGCCGGATCCTGGAGGCGGCCGGGGCTCTCTTCATCATGGGTGTGCGAGGACTTCTCGGGCTCTTCCGGCCAGCCTTCCTGTTTCGGAACTTTCTTGAGCAGCTTTTGAAGATCGGGGCGGATTCGACGGCCGTTGTCGGAGTCACGGCTTTTTTTACAGGGATGGTGCTTGCCCTCCAGGCCTGGATCGGATTCCGGAAGTTCAATGCCGAGGGTCTTGTGGGAGCGGTGGTGACCTTGTCGATGACCCGGGAGCTCGGTCCCGTCATCACAAGCCTTATGGTGACAGGGCGGTCCGGTTCGGCGATGGCAGCAGAGCTAGGAAGCATGCGCGTGAGCGAGCAGATCGACGCCCTGGAAAGTCTTGCCGTAAACCCGGTTGACTACCTGGTCACGCCGCGTTTCTATGCCTCCCTTGTGGCCCTTCCCCTTCTGACAGCCCTGGCCGATCTCATAGGGATCGGGGGAGGGTACTTTGTCTCTGTCAATCTCCTGGGCCTTTCTCCCCATCTTTATTTTCAGGAGATACGCCACTACGTCGAACTTCATGATTTTCTTTCGGGGATCGTGAAATCAGTCTTTTTCGGGGGAATTCTTTCCCTGTGGGCCTGCCGGACAGGATTTGTGGCCTCCGGAGGTGCGGCGGGGGTTGGGCGGGCCGTGACCAGTGCTGTGGTCAGCGCCTCGATGAGCATTCTGGTCGTCGACTATTTCCTGACGGCATGGCTTTTCTGATGTCCTCCCCGTCGGCGATCACCATATCGAACCTCACAAAAAGCTTCGGAAACCAGGAGGTCCTCCGGAATGTCTCCTTTGAGGTACCCCGGGGCCAGACTTATTGTATTATCGGTGGATCCGGCCAGGGAAAGTCGGTCCTTCTGAAACATGTCATGCGTCTTCTTGTTCCCGATTCCGGGGATATCCGGATTGACGGAGAGTCCATTGTCGGCCTTTCGGGGGCCTCCCTGGACGATGTGCGGAAAAAGATGGGGATGGTCTTCCAGGAATCGGCCCTTTTCGACTCTATGACCTGCCTTGAAAACGTGGCCTTTGGGCTGACCATGCACCGGAGGGATCTCTCCGCTGTGGAGATCGAGCGGATTGCCCGTGAAAAGATCCGGCTTGTCGGACTGAACCGGGTGGAAGAAAAATATCCCTCCGAAATTTCGGGAGGGATGAAAAAAAGGGTCGGCATTGCCAGGGCCATTGCCCTGGAGCCCGAGATCCTTCTTTATGACGAGCCAACCACAGGCCTTGATCCGGTTCTGGCAAGCTCGATCGATGAGCTGATCCTCAAGATGAAGGCGGAGCTTCATGTGACAAGTCTTGTCATCACGCATGACATGAACAGCGCATTTCGGATCGCGGACAGGATCCTTTTCCTCTACCAGGGGAAAATTCATTTTTCAGGCACTCCCCGGGAGGTCCGCGAGACGGAGGATCCCGTTCTCGGACAATTCGTCAGGGGAGAAACATCGGGACCGATCCCGGTCATAGCCGAGGAGACAGGTCCGTGATGAGAAATGGGCCAGGCCGATATTCTCCCCTTTTATTTGAAGGAGCCCTTCATTGAAAGTGTCCGCCGAAACGCGGCTCGGTTTTTTTGTGCTGGTCGCGCTGGGAGTGATCGCCTTCCTGTCCCTCCGTCTTGGCCATCACAAGTTGAAGCCGGATCATTCCTTTGCCTTTTACGCCAAATTTTCTTCCGTGGACGGCCTCGAAAAGGGAACCGACGTGGAAGTGGCGGGCGTCAAGGTGGGGGAGGTCGATGCCATCACCCTGGGTTCCGACGGCATGGCCCGGGTCCGGATGCTGGTCACCAAGAAGGTGGTCATACCCGCCGATGCCCGGGCCGTCATCTTTTCCAACGGATTTCTGGGAAAGATGTATGTGGAAATTGAACCCGGCCCATCGGGGGTCAGGCCGCGGCTCGATCCTGACCGGGACCGGGAGCCGCCCGGACTTCTCCGGCGGATCTTCGGGGAAATCGACTTCCCGGCCCGGGCCTGGGCCGAAGAAGGCTCCTCCGCCGGCTCCCCGGCTCCTGCCGCTCCCTCCTCTCCTTCTTCCTCCCGACCGCAGCCGGCCCCTCCTCCGCCCGGCTCAGCCCCCACCCAGGCCGGGCCTCCGGACCCTCCGTCCGGCGAGCTGACTCCGGGTGCGACTCTCTCCGCTCCGGGAAACACCGTCAGCGTCAACAGGCTCGTGAAAAAGCTCAACAAGATCGCGGACGACATCCAGGCCGTCTCGAATTCGCTCAAGGGGTCGATCGGGACACCCCAGGGAAAGGAGCAGCTTCGCCGGACGCTCAAGCATCTGGACGAGCTCACCACCAATCTTCGGGATTTTACTTTGAGCCTCAAGAAAAAGTCCCCGGATATCCTCAACAAGGTCGATTCCATCGCCAACAAGATCGACAACGGGGTCGGAACCATCGGCTCCCTGGTCAACAAGAACGACGTCTACGACAACGCCAACCAGTCTCTGGCCCATCTGAACAGCATCCTGAAGAAAATCGACGAAGGGCAGGGAACGATCGGAAAGCTGGTCAACAATCCGGATGTCTACGACAACCTGTCGAAAACGCTCAAAAAGCTTTCAGGGGTCACCAACAAGGCTGACCGGATGGAACTTAACGTCTGGATGCGGGGATTCTATATGCCCCGGGCCGGGACCGCCGAAGGTTTTTTCACCCTCGACCTCTATCCCAGGTCGGACAAGTTTTACCGCATCCAGGTGGTGAGCACGACCAATCCCTACTACACGCAGACAACGCCCTATACCCAGATCAACGGAAATTATGTGGCCGGGCCGACGCAGATCACGGGGACAACCCAGGGAATCAAGTTCAGCGTTGAGTTCGGGGAAAAGTTCGGCGACTTCGACGTGAGGGCGGGCCTTATCCAGAACAGCTTCGGTGTCGGGGCCGACTACCAGATTTTCAAGAACCTCTTCCTGACATTTACCATGTACAATATCGGAACCTATGATCCGATGACCCCCAATCCCTATTCCCGGATTTTCCTGACCTATACACTCTTCAACCACATCTGGCTCAATGCGGGATATTACAACGTCTTCAATGCCAGTGTGGCCTCTCCGCTCGTCGGGGGCGGAATCATCCTCAATGACGAAACCCTGAAGTATCTGATTGCCGGCCATCTTCCCTGAGCCGGATTTTAAGAATCTCGGATTTGACGAAAGGGCGCCGGATCAGTATTCTGGAAGGACAGGAAAAGAAACCCGATTGGACCATGACAGGATAGTCCCCTCAATGATGCCGGCTTTAGCCAAGGAGATGGGGGGATGTTGTCTTCGTGCTTACCCAAGGATAGTTGATGACAGAGCGATATAGTCCTGAAGAGCAGCATGCTCTTGAAATAGAGGGGGCATCCGGGGTGGATGAAGGCAGCCCGTCCACCGGACCCTCCTCAGGGTCGTTCCCTTTCCACGGAGCCCGCGACCATATTCTGATTCGCTTTCTTTCCTCCCTTGCCCTCGCCATCTTCCTCTTCCTGACCCTGGCCGTTCTGACCATCTTCGGGACCTTCATTGAGCAGGGACGGGATCCCGCCTTCTACCTGGCGTCCTATGGGCCCAAATGGGGACCATGGATCCTGAATCTCAAGATCGACAACATCTACCATAGCTGGTACTACACGAGCCTCCTGGCACTCCTTTGTGTCAACGCCCTCACCTGCGTTTATCGGCGCTTCCCGGTGACGATCCGCTCCCTCTTCCGGGAACGCGTGAATGTCAGCCGGGACTTTCTGAAAAGACAGAAAGAATACAGGGAAATCGAGATTGCCCGCTCTCCCGTTCCGCAGGCCTCCGTTCCCTCCCTGGTGACGGAAACCCTCAAGGCACGCCATTACAGGGTCCAGACATCAGGTGACGGCAAGGAAACCGCCATCTTTGCCCATAAGGGTGTCCTGGGACGCATCGGATCCCACGTCGCGCATCTTTCGGTGATCGTGATCCTGGCCGGCGGCCTTCTGGGGAGTCTGACGGGATTCCGTCTTTTTGGAACCTTCTATGTCAACACGACCACCTTCATCCCCCAGGGGGGATGGGATCTCCGTGTCAACAAGTTCTGGATCACTCACTACAAGAACGGGATGGTCAAGTCCTATTTCAGCGATGTGGATATCCTGAAAGACGGGAAAATCATGAAGCACAAGGTCATCCAGGTCAATCATCCCCTGGAGTACAAGGGACTTCGCTTTTACCAGGCGAGTTTCGGAGAGGCCCCCGACCGGCTGGACAAGGCCGACATCCTTGTGGTGGACAAGCAGAAAAAACAGTTTCTCGGACGATTTTCCCTCGCATGGGACAAACCGGTTCCGATTCCCAGGACGCCTTACACCCTGAAGGTGGTCCGCTACGTGTCCGATTTTGCCTTTGATCCGAAGACGGGGTCGGTCTTTACCCAATCGGAAAAGCCGAAGAACCCGGCCGTCCAGATCGAGGTCTACCAGGACGGAAAACTTTTGGGGAGCCCCTGGCTTTTTTACAAGTTCCCACAGGTCCAGGTCTTGAAAAGTGTGCCGGAATTCTTTATTTTCGGAGGATATCACGCGCCATTTTATACGGGGCTTGAGCTTGCCAAGGATCCCGGGGTCCCCGTCGTGTGGACCGGATCCTTCCTTCTGGTCGGCGGGCTTTTCCTGTCCTCTTTCATCTTTCACCGGAAAATTTGGCTTCGGGTCCGGCCGCACGGGGAGGGACTCTCCGTGGCCGTCGGGGGATTCGGCCACAAGGACAAGATTGGATTTGAGCGTGAGTTTGAGGCGATCGTCGCTGATCTGAAGACGGCCCTGTCGCCTCCTGACCGTCCCGCCACGGAGCCCGTCTCCGGAGCGATGGCGCAAAGGCCCTCCCTTTCGAACGGATGAGGAAGGGGTTGGCCGATTCAAGGCGAAACGTGAAAGAGACTCTCCTGAGACCTGGTTTTTCGGAGATGTTATATAGCGAACACTGAGCAAGGAGACTGGTGATGTCCCTCATTAATTCTGTCGGATCTTCCTTTATACTTTACAACACCGTTATTGTCCTGTACCTTGCCGGAACCGTGGCCTACTTCCTATTCCTGATCTCTCACCGGAAAGAAGTGGGGAAGATTGCCTCGACAGTGACCTTCTCGGGCTGGATCGTGAATACCGCCGCCCTGGTGGGACGGGGTTTTGCCGATCACCATGCTCCATGGTCCAATCTCTATGAGACCCTCTTCTTATTCTCCTGGGCCTCCGTTTTGGGATACATGGTCATGGAGTTCAAGTACAAGGTCCGGGTTGCCGGCGCCTTCGTACTGACCCTGGTGATGTTTGCTGTTGGAGCAGCCCGCATGCTCCCCTACCGCTACCAGATGGTCGAACCTCTCAATCCGGCCCTCAACTCCTACTGGCTGAAAATTCATGTCTTCACGATGTTTCTCTCTTATGCGGCCTTCGGCATATCGGCCGCCCTGGCCGGAATTTATCTGGCCAAGCGCCGTGCGGAAAAGAAGGGATCGGTGGGATGGATTCTCCAGGAGTTCCCCTCCGCGGAGGATCTCGACGATCTCACCTACAAGTCTGTTCTCGTCGGTTTTCCGCTCCTGACACTGGGCGTGATCTTCGGAGCCATGTGGGCCTATGAGGCCTGGGGCGGATACTGGTCCTGGGATCCCAAGGAAACCTGGTCCCTGATTACCTGGTTCGTCTATGCGGCCTATCTGCACGCCCGGATGACACGGGGGCTTCGCGGGGCACCCAGTGCCTACTTTTCAATTCTCGGTTTTGTGGCGGTCATCTTTTTGTACTGGGGTGTGAGTTTCATCATCCCGGGCCTCCATGCCTACGCGGCCTGAGGAGGCGGGAGGAACATCATGAAAGGCGGAATGAAGGACAGGTGGCCCTATCTCGTGGCTGCTGCTGTTGTGATTCTTGTGGTCGGATATGTGGTCAAGACCGCAAACATCAACCCTGTTTCTGTCGGCATGGTTGCCCCCGACTTCACGCTCTCCACGGTGGACGGAAAGACCGTCCGCCTTTCAGATCTGCGGGGGAAGGTGGTCATGCTCAATTTCTGGGCTACATGGTGCAAGCCCTGTCGCCAGGAAATGCCCTCGATGGAAGAGATGTACCATGGGTTCAAGAACCTGGCCGGGGACCGTTTTGACCTGGTCGCGGTCAACGAAAACAACGTTTTCTACCAGGGGAAGATCCGTCCCTTTCTCCAGAAGTACGGAATTGATTTTCCTGTTCCGGTGGATCCCTTGGGCAAACTCGACCACCTTTACAAGATCACAGGGGTTCCCGAGACCTTCATCATCGACCAGAAGGGTGTGGTGGCCGAACACGTGATCGGACCCCGGGACTGGAGGATGAAGGACAGTCTTGTAACCGTGCACAGTCTTCTTGACCACGGACCCAAGCCTCCCTCGGCCTATCTCGCGGCCAAGAAGGACGCTGCATCAGGCTATTGAAGGGTTTCCCGTTGTCCTTTGTGGCAGGAACCAGGGAAAATGTCGTAAGGAACCTTGCGTGGACTTTTGTCCTGGCCTTTCTGGGTATGATCTCATTCTGCCAAGAGGGGGCTCTTGCCTCGTCCCCGACGCCTCCCGGAACCCTGGGAGCAGACCTTTCGCATCCTCCGGTGATGCCATCGCTGGAACTTAGGGATCTTTCGGGAAGGCCGGTTCAGACCTCGGCATTTTCAGGCCATCCGCTCCTGATCCTGAATTTCATGGCCCCCTGGTGTGATCCCTGTCTCCGGGAGATCCCATCCCTTGTCCGGCTCTCCCGGATGGAGGGCAAGACATTCGCCGTCCGGGGGATCCTCGAAGGACCGATGGATAAGAAAACCCTGAACGAGTTTCTCCGGAACACAAAGATCCCCTTTCCCCTGATCAGGGATCCCGCCTTGAGATTTTCACGGGCCCTGGGGGTTCATGGGCTTCCGACCACTTTCATTGTCGACTCGGGGGGGCATGTTTTGAGCCGGGTTTCCGGGGGGGTGGACTGGGATGATCCCCGGGTCCGCAGTTACCTGAAAAGCTTCATTTCTTCAAAGGCAGGCTTCTGATGGCTCATCAGCCAATTTCCTGGACTCTGGCCTTTCTGGCGGGGCTGGTCTCTTTTGTGTCCCCCTGTGTCCTTCCCATTGTTCCCTCCTATGTCTCCTATATCACGGGACTGTCCTTCGAAGAACTGACAGGCCGCTCCCAGTCGTTGTCACGCCAGGTCATCTTGCGGGAATCCCTTGTCCATGCCCTCGTCTTCAGCCTTGGCTTCTCGACACTCTTTATCGGGTTCGGCGCCTCGGCCTCCTTCCTGGGGGAACTTCTCTTGACCTACCAGGACATTATCCGCAGACTGGGCGCGATCCTGATCATCCTCTTCGGACTTTTTATTGCAGGCTGGCTTCGGATTCCCTTTCTGAACCGGGAAC
The DNA here is from genome assembly GCA_021827365.1 of Nitrospirota bacterium. GTDB lineage: Bacteria > Nitrospirota > Leptospirillia > Leptospirillales > Leptospirillaceae > UBA4572. The sequence continues at coordinate 31,502 of JAKAWK010000002.1, read as the reverse complement.
TCCACCTCTCGTTCCGGGGAAAAAAGGCCACCCTCTCGGGGTCATTTCTTGTCGGGATAGGCTTTGCGGCCGGATGGACTCCCTGTGTCGGACCGATCCTGGGCGCCATCCTGTTTTATGCCGGCACCCAGGGAACGGTCATGAAGGGGGTTGTCCTCCTCTCCTTCTATTCCCTGGGGCTGGCGATTCCCTTCATCCTGGCTTCCGTTCTCTTTAACCTCTTTCTGGGGAGCATGCGCTCCCTCCGGCAATGGATGCCCTGGATTACCCGCGTATCGGGCAGCTTTCTGGTGGTCATGGGAGTTCTGATCTTCACGAATGCCTTTACCATCATCTCCGCCTTTCTGACCCAGCATCATATCGGCTGGACCCCCAACCTCTGAGCCGGCTCGAGCGATGAACGGACAAATTACCCCCTCCGGGCCAACGGCCCTCCGTCCCATCGAAGTGGAGGTTCTTGTCGTGGGTTTGGGTCCTGCCGGCAGCACGGCCCTCCGGATTCTGGCCTCGTCCGGAATATCGGCCCTGGGGGTTGACCGGGCCGAATTCCCCCGCGAAAAACCCTGTGGGGGAGGCGTCTCCGCCCGGACCCTTCCCTTCCTTCCGGAAAATTTCATGGAAAGTCTCCCGCACCAGACGACCCAGGGAATTTCACTGACATTGCGTGGAAAGCGGGAGCAGCGACAGGATTTTGGCCGCCCCATCGCCTATCAGGTGCGACGCGACCAGTTCGACCTGGCTCTTCTTGAGCAGGCCCGGGAGACCGGTGCCCGGATCATGACCGGAATCCGGGATATCAGGCTTTCCCGCAGGGGAGGGGGATTTGTGGCCATGATCGGAGAGAAAACCGTTTTTGCCCGGGCCGTCATGGCGGCAGACGGGGCGACAAGCAAAGTCTTAAGGGACCTTGATCCGGATTCGATGTCAAAAATCAGAAAAAATCCGCTTCTTCGTCCCTGGACTTCGGCCGAGGGATGGGCCTCTCTCAGGGATCCTCTCGATGCGCGCTTTGTCGCCATCGATCTTGGACTGGTCGACGGAGGGTATGCCTGGTCATTCCCGAAGAAGGACTCCCTCTGGGGCCTGGGCGTTGCGGGTTTCCTCAAGCCGCTCGGAGATCCCCGCTCGGTCTTCTCCCGTTACCTGGTCTTAAGGGAGGCCGAGCTCGATTCGGGAGGAGCCTTGACCTGGCCCCTTCCGAACTTCCGCGCGGTCCGCCATGGACGGATCCCGGGTCTCTTTCTTGTTGGGGACGCGGGAGGCATAGTAGATCCCTTTCTTGGGGAAGGGATCTACTATGCGGTCCTGTCGGGGACCAAGGCGGCGGAATCCTATATCCGGAGCCGGAATGTCTTGCGCTCTGGTCCGGATCTCCCCGAACAGTCCGCAATGGAGTATGTCCGGTGGCTTGACAGGAATATCTGGCCGGACTTTCGCCAGGGCTCCCGGCTTGCCAGGACGATCTACCGATTCCCCGGAGTCTTCTTCGCGCTGACGGGTCGCTATCCCAAGCTCCTCGAGCTTTATGCCTCGATTCTCACGGGGGATCATGACTACCGCTCCTTTTCCCGGGAAGTGATCCGCCGGGCCTTGGGAAGGCTTCTTCCCAATCGCCGCCCAGCCGCCGGCCGGGTCCTGTGATTTCCAGACATCCCCTTGTCGGCCGCCTTCTTGGCGGAGGCCGCTCTCCCTCCGGTCGACAGGGTTCCGACGGAAAAATCCGCCTTGACCGGTCCTGGACTTTTTATGGCCTTTACCTATTCTGGGCAGCCGGATTTTCTGGGGGTTCTCCCTCCAGGGGACTTTACGGCTCCGTCGCAATTGGGATTTCGACGGTTTTTCTGGCCCTTCTGACGACTCTCCTTCATGAGCTGGGTCATCGGGCGATGGCCCGGATCCTTCGCTTTCCCTATGACGGGAGCCGTCTCTCCTTTTGGGGAGGCTTTCCTGAGCACCGGGTCGATTTCGGTCCACCGGGACCCGGCGCCATAGCCGTCCGGGCTGCCGGGCCCGCCGTCAATCTCCTCCTTTGGCAGGTCTCTCTGTCCGTTTTGTCCTTTGCCGGGGGGGACTGGACATTCTTTTTCCCCCAGCTTGCCTATCTCCTCCGGATCTTCGCCAATTTGAATCTCTTCATTGCCCTTCTCAACCTCTTTCCCGGCTTTCCGTTCGACATGGGTGTTCTGGTGGGTCTCATTTTCAGCCAGGCCATCGGGAAGGATCGTCCTGGGGAGGGAAGCCTCCCGGAAAAGCTGGGATGGGCGGGAGGATTTTTCCTGTCCCTGGTCGGACTTCTCCTGGTAGCCCGGGGAATGCTGGTCTCAGGATTCGGGGGAATGATCCTTGGATATCTCGTCCTGAATCTTCTCATGGACTTCCGGGAGAGAAACCGGATCGCCAGGATCCTCGAGGAGGGAGGGATCGAACGGTGGCTAACCCCCGTTCCCGCCCTGGTCAGATCCGACATGTGGGTCCAGGAAGTGATCCTGGGATCCTTTCTCCGGGAGGGCCTGGGCCGGGTTCCTGTCGTGTCGGGGGAGGATGGTCGCTTTCTGGGGGAGATCTCCTGGGAAAATCTACGGACTCGATCCTTCTCCCAGTGGGACGGGGTCCGGGTTCTGGATCTTTCCGGTATCGTCTCCGGTCCGGCGGTGGATTTAAAAGACAGCCCGAGCCGGATTCTCGAGGCCCTTGGCCAGCGTCCCGAAGGAATTCCTGTCCTCCGGGACGGGCGAGTGACGGGGTGGCTTATGCGGGAGCCCCTGGCCCAGTCGGCCATTGTCGACTCCTATCTGGACGGGGCCCTGCTCCTTAGGCCAGGTCGGACGGATCGATCTGCCATTCCACCAGAATTTTCTTCCCGGGCCGGTAATGATGACGGATCAGGGAAAGACGTTCATGGATCTCCCGGACCGTCGGAGCCTTGATCAGGATCTGGGCCCGGTAGCGGTTTTTGAGACGGGGAGGGAGGGCGGGGATCGGACCATAGATCCCGTTTCCGGGAGGATGGGATCCGAAGGGAGAGGGTTCGGCCAAGACCTCTTGGATCACCTCTTCCGAAGCCGAGGAGAGGATGACCGAGGCAAGGCGGCAATAGGGGGGATAGCCCAGAAGCTTCCTTTCTTCCAGCAGGCTTTCATGGAAGGATCGCGAATCGTAGTTTTTCGCCCATCCGAATATCGGGTTCTCCGGCTCCCTCGTCACAAGCATTACCCGCCCCCCCGTCCGGTGACGGCCAACTCGCCCGGCCAGCTGGATCCAGAGCCCGAAGGCGCGCTCGCTTGCGCGGTAGTCGGGGAATGCCAGCATGCCGTCAGCCTCCAGCACCACGCCTAGGGTGACCCCGGGCAGGTCATGCCCCTTGGCCACCACCTGCGTCCCGATCAGGATCTCCCCCTCCCCCTCCCTGAACCTTCCGATTTTTTCCCAGGCATCCTCCTTCTGGTCCTGATCGAGCCGGATGATGCGGGTCTCCGGAAAAAATGACCGGAGCTCCTCCTCGAGTTTCTGGGTGGCGATCCCCCTAAGATCCAGATTCCTGCCGCGGCAGGAAGGACAGAGGGACGGGACGGCATAGGAGGCCGCACAGAAGTGACAGATCATCCGCCTCTCCGGGACCTTGTGGAGAACAAGCCGGACGGCGCAGGAGGGGCAGGTGACATGGGAGTGGCAGTCCCGGCAGAGAAGCGTGGGGACATATCCGCGCCGGTTCAGGAGGATGACCGCCTGTTCGCGACGGGAAAGTGTCAGGGCCAGCGCCTCCCGGACCTCACCGGGGAGCGGAGACGGACCGCTCCCCGGGACCACCAGGTCGATGGGGGGAAGAGGAAATCCCCCGATCCTCCGGGGAAGACAAAGAGGCTGGTACCGTCCCGCCCCCGCGTGGAAGAGGGAGTCGGAAAGGGGAGTGGCCGATCCCAGAACAACGGGGACCTTCGCCTCCTGGGCCCGCTTGATGGCCAGATTCCTGGCGTTGAAGGAGAGTCCCTCGTAGGCCTGGTAGGAGGGGTCGTGCTCCTCGTCGACGATGACGAGACCGAGATCCGGAAGGGGTGCGAAAAGGGCGGAACGAGGACCGACCACAACCTGTGCCTGTCCGGAGAGAATGCGTGCCCATCCTCGGGCGCGGGCGGCCGGAGTCTGGCGGCTGTGGAGGGAGACGGTGCCGGGGGAAACCTGTTCCATGGAGGAGTAAAGGGGTCCCACCAGTCCGATCTCGGGAGTCAGGAGGAGCACACGCTTCCCCTCTTCGATGACCGTCCGGGCCATCTCCTGGTAGAGGCGGGTCTTTCCGGAGCCTGTGATTCCCTCCAGCAGAAAAGGGGAAAACCCCCCGCGGCTCCGCCCATTGGTCCAGTCCTCAAAGGCCCGCACCTGGTCGGGGGAGAGGGGAGGAAGGGAGGGGGGGAGACCGGGACGAGGTGGCCTCTGCCACTCCCATTCCTTCCAGAAGCGGGAGGAGAGGGGGCGTGTCGCCGTGAGCTGTGGAGGAAGGGCCGAACGGACCAGCGCCCCGAGGGGGATCCGGTAATACCAGGCCCCAAACTCTAGAAGAGAAAAAAGGAAGGGGGGAAGGACGGGCCGGGGGTCGGGAAGGTCCGCGATCTCCCGGGTCTCTCCTTCCCAGGGGGGAATGGAGGAAGGCCAGACGAGTCCGGTCACCAGGCGGCGGCCGAGGGGAACGATGACCCGGGTTCCGGGTCCTGGGCTCTCCCGGCCTTCGGGAAGGCGATAGGTCAGAAAGGGAGATTCCAGGGGCTCGAGGGGAAGAATATTGAGCTGGGACTCAGAGGGGCTTGAAATCGGATCCATGCTTGAGCCGGGTGATTTCCTGGGCAAACTCTTCCGGGTCCCTGAAGTTCTTGTAGACCGAGGCGAAACGGACGTAGGCCACGTGATCGATCCGGGCCAGATGATCCATGACGAGTTCGCCGATCCGTTTGGAGGGAATTTCGGGAGAGGGAAATTCGGAGAGGGTTCGTTCGATCGTTCTGACAAGATCTTCGAGTGTTCCGGTGGAAACGGGCCGTTTCTGGAAGGCCCGCCTGAGTCCTTCCTGAAGCTTGTTTCGGTCGAAGGGCTCGCGGCGCCCGTCCTTCTTGACCACCATCGGCGCCGATTCCTGGACCCACTCGTAGGTCGTGAAGCGGTTCCGGCAGCCCGGACATTCCCGCCGACGGCGGATTCCCCGTCCGTCGGCGGTCAGCCGGGAGTCGATCACCTTCGAGTCGGCCGTGCGGCAGAAGGGACAGTTCATATACGGGGAGAGGAGGAACTCTTCCGGATCTCTCCATAGATGGGGAAGCGGGAGAGGAGTTCCCCGACCTCTCCGGAGATGCGCCGAAGGACCTCCTCCTTGCCGCGACTTTCCAGGGCCTGGCGTATCCAGCCCCCCACCAGGAGCATTTCCTGGGGGCCCAGGCCGCGGGTGGTGGCGGCGGGGGTGCCGATCCTGATGCCGCTGGTGATGGTGGGAGGCTTGTCGTCGAAAGGGACCGCATTCTTGTTGACGAAGATTCCCGCCTGGGAGAGATAGTGTTCGGCATCCTTTCCCGAGAGTCCCTGAGGCCTGAGGTCGATCAGGAGAAGATGGTTGTCCGTCCCTCCGGTCAGGAGGCTGTAACCGGCTTCCGAGAGGGAACGGGCCAGGACCCGGCAGTTTTCCAGGACTCGGGCCATGTATTCACGGAAGGAAGGGGCCAGGGCTTCGTTCAGCATCACGGCCTTTCCGGCCACGACATGCATGAGGGGACCTCCCTGCATCATGGGAAAGACCGCCTTGTCGAGGGCCTTCCCGAAGGGCTCGCGGGAGAAGGCCATGCCGCCCCGGGGCCCACGGAGGGTCTTGTGGGTGGAGGTGGTGATGAAATCCGCCACGCCGAAGGGGGAGGGATGGAGCCCGGCCGCCACGAGGCCCGCGATGTGGGCCATGTCCACGAGAAGGGTTGCCCCCACCTCGTCGGCAATCTCCCGGAATGGGGCGAAGTCGATCGTCCGGGGATAAGAGCTGGCTCCGGCGATGATGATGCGCGGCCGGTGCTCCCGGGCCTGGGCTCTGAGTCCGTCGAAGTCGATCAGTCCCGTCTTCGGGTCGACCCCGTAAAAGACCGACTTGTAATAGTGTCCGGAAAAGGAGACCTGGGAGCCATGCGTCAGGTGTCCCCCATGGGAGAGGTTCATCCCGAGGATAGTGTCTCCCGGCTTGATCGCCGCCAGATAGACGGCCATGTTGGCCTGAGAGCCGGAATGGGGCTGGACGTTCACATGCTCGGCCCCGAAGAGCGTTCTGGCCCGGGAAATGGCCAGCTCCTCGACGACATCGACCGCTTCGCATCCGGCATAGTAGCGCCGGCCGGGATAACCTTCCGCATACTTGTTGGTCATGACCGATCCCACCGCCTCGAGAATGGAGGGGCTCACATAGTTCTCGGAGGCGATGAGGATAAGGCGGTCCTGCTCCCGCCTGACTTCGTTCATGATTGCCTGGTAGGTTTCGGGGTCTTTCTGCTCAAGCCAGAACATAAAATGCCGGTCCTCTCTCGATGATGGGCGGAAAGGGGGGTCTTCTCCCTTTTGCGCCTTGGGTCTGTTTGTAGGAAGGTTCGCTGTCGAAAATCACGGAGTCTCGAGACGGGCGATCTTTTCGAGGCGCCGCTCATGCCGCCCACCCTCGAAGGCGGTCGCCACGAAGATGTCGAACCAGGTGACGGCCTGGAGCGGGGAAATCTCCCGGCCGCCCATTGCGATGACATTGGCATTGTTGTGCTGCCGGGCAAGCCTGGCGGTGCTTTCATTGTAGAGAAGGCCGGCCCTGATCCCCCGGATCTTGTTGGCGGCAATGCTCATCCCGATGCCTGTTCCGCAGACGAGGACGCCAATGGAGCCGGGATGGGAGACGACGGCACGGCCCACCTTCTCGGCGTAATCGGGATAGTCGACCGAATCGTCGGAATAGGTCCCCAGATCCTCGACCGCAAAACCCCTGTTCTTGGCATGGGCGACGAGGACATCCTTGAGTTCCCGTCCCGCATGATCGGATCCGAAGTAAAAACGGGAAGAACCGGAGGTGTCGTTTGACATGAAGGCATCGTTTCGTTTGATTTTTTGCGATAAGGGTCAGGGTGACAAAACAAAAAACCTGTCATAAGATTATAGCACCGAAACGGGCGGGATGCGACCCGGAGACCTTCCTGAATACGGATTTTGCCTATGAATGGGAAGACATTGCGGGATCTGGGGGTTCGCTCCGTCCTCCCGGCACTTCTGGGGCTTGCCGCGCTTTCCGGCTGCACTGCCGAGGCCTGGAACAATCCTCACGGCCTTTTGGGAGGACTCTTCTCGCCCTCCAAACAGCCCTCCGCTCAGACTGTCACCCCCTCCAACTCCGAGACGACGACGAAAAGTTCCCGCGACGGCTTCGGAAGTGAACTTGAACCCCCGACTTTCTCCCATGTCGTTCCCCTGGCCGAGGGGGACGGGATCTTTCTCCAGTGGCGCCGGGTGGACAATGTCACCGACTATCTCGTCTACAACGGCAATCGCCTTGTGGAGGATGTGCCGACAAACCAGACCCGGATCACGGGCCTTCTTCCCTGCACCGCCTACCAGTTCCGGATTTACAGCTCGAATGGAAGGCGCGTGTCGAAAAACAGCCTTCTCGTGCGGGTCCATACCCGTGGCTGTCTCCGCACTCCCTAGTTCAAAAGAGGACTGTTCAGGAAAGGGAACGGATGATGGGCCCCAGAAGGCGGCGCATCCGGGCCTGGGTTCGCTCCAGGCTCAGGGTGGCGTCCACCACATGGAAGCCGTATTCGTCCTTCATGGCCTCGTATTCGGACAGGACCCGGGACTGGAACAGGGTATAGGATTCGCGGGGATTGGTGGAGAGATTCATGTCCATCCCGGCTTCGTAGAACTTGATGGGGCGCGTGCGGGTGATCCGCTGGTAGGAGGTCTCCGGATCCACCCGGAAGAAGAAGGTCAGGTCGGGAACGATGGCGAAGCGGAAATTCGAGACGAGCCACTTTTTGGGAATTCCCCGGGCGCAGTCCCGGGCGATGGCCGTGAAGATGTACCGGTCCGAGAGGACGACCATGCCCGCCTCCATGGCCGGAAGGATTTCGTAGGTGTAACGGAAACTGAAATCCGCGGCATGCAGGAGGCTGAAGGCATAGGGGGTCAGGATCTGTTTTTTCTTGGCTTTGCGGATGACGGGAGAGATGTCAGGACTTGAATTCCAGGCGCTCTTCAGAACCCCGAAGCCCCGGGACTGGAAATAGTCGGCCAGGAGGTCCATCTGGGTGGATTTCCCGGACCCGTCGATGCCCTCGACGACGATGAGGCGACCGGGGTAGGAATGGGGTGGGGTGTGGCTCATCGGCCCCCTCCGGCCAAAACCATTCCCTTGCGGTGGGTCGCCAGGAGATTGTCGATTTTTGCCCGGAGGGTCTTCTGCTGGCGATGGATGGGCGCCATCGCGTCGACGGTCTCCATCCCGTAGGACTTGGCCATCTCCCGGTAGAGTTCGATGAGCCGGCGCTGGTAGATGACGAAGGAGTCCTTTTTCCGGCTGGAAAGATTCATGTCCATTCCCGCTTCATAATAGTCGAAGAAGCGCTCCTGGCGGGTCTTCCAGTGGATCCTCTCGAGAAGGGACTCCACAGGGAGGTCGAGATAGAAGGTCTTGGCCGGAACCAGGGCAAAGTCGAAGATGTTCGCGATCCATTCGGGGGCGATTCCCCGGAGGATGGCCCGGCCGAAGACCGTATAGACATACTGTTCGGCGATCACGAGCTGGCCGGATTCCAGCGCCGGAATGATCTGGTGCTCGAAGCGGTCGACGAAATCGGCGGCGTAGAGGAAGCTGAAAGTCAGGGGATCGAGAAAGTTCTGCTGCTTGAGATCCGAGATGGCCCGACGGATAAGTTCGACGGTGTTGCAGGCTGAGACGACGACCGCGACGCCACGGGAGAGGTAATAGTGTTTAAGGAGCTCGGCCTGGGTGGTCTTTCCGGACCCGTCGGTGCCTTCGATGGCGATCAGGAGACCGGGGTACTGGGAGGTCCGTTCCAAAAGGGATCATCCTTGGTGAATTTGTCTTTTGCCCGTCCAGAGTCCTATTACGAAAAGCTATCAACCACGGCTGATAAAGTCAAGCGATATCAAGAGTGCAAGCCCCCCGTGGCGATCCGCTTCGGACCTTGCAACCTGTTTTTCATGGGGTTATAGTTTTGCTGTCGGCCTTATTTTCCATGAGCCGCTCTCAAGTTTCGTCCTTGCTCTTTTTCCCTCCCGGCGATGAAGCCGGCTCACCAGTCATTTGACGTCATCGACGACGCCTATCCCATTCTCCGTCGGAAAGAGAATATCTATCCGACCAGGTGTCCGAATTCACCGAGGAGGGACCATGTCCGAGACAGTCTACGAGGTCATGCGAAACCAGGGAATCACCCGGAGGAGCTTTCTCAAGTTTTGCAGTGTCATGGCCGCCGGTTTGTCCCTTGGTCCGGCCACCGTCTATGAAATCGCCCAGGCCCTGGAAACCAAGCCGCGGGTTCCCGTCCTCTGGCTGCACGGTCTCGAATGTACCTGCTGCAGCGAATCCTTCATCCGCTCCTCCCATCCGTTGGCCAAGGATGTCATCCTGTCGATGATTTCCCTTGATTACGACGACACCCTCATGGCGGCGGCGGGATTCCAGGCAGAGGCCTGCATCGACGGCATCATGGAGAAGTATCCCGGAGAATATATCCTGGCCGTGGAGGGAAACCCTCCCCTGAATGAAGAGGGAATGTACTGCATTGTCGGGGGAAAACCCTTCGTCGGCCAGCTCAGGCGCGTCGCCTCGAAGGCCAAGGCCGTCATCGCCTGGGGCTCCTGTGCCTCCTGGGGATGCGTCCAGGCTGCAAAGCCCAATCCCACCCAGGCCACACCCATTCACAAGGTTCTGACCGACCTCCCGGTGGTCAAGATTCCCGGATGTCCCCCCATTGCCGAGGTGATGACAGGCGTCATCACCTACATTACCGCCTTCGGCCGACTTCCCGATCTCGACAGGGAAGGACGGCCGAAGATGTTCTACAGCCAGAGAATCCACGACAAGTGCTACCGGCGGCCGAACTTTGACGCCGGGCAGTATGTCGAGCGCTGGGATGATGAAGGGGCCAGGAAGGGATACTGTCTTTACAAGGTCGGATGCAAGGGCCCGGTGACCTACAACGCCTGTTCGACCACCGGGTGGAACAATGGCGTCTCTTTCCCGATCAAGTCCGGACACGGTTGCATCGGATGTTCCGAAAAAGATTTCTGGGACAAGGGTCCCTTTTACAAACATCTTTCGAACCTCACGGGTTTCGGGGTGGAAGCCGATGCCGACACGATCGGGATGGTCGCCCTGGGGGCGGCCGGAGCCGGGGTGGCGGCCCATGCCCTTCTGACCGGGCTCAAAAAAACCGGGAAGGAAGAGGGAAAAGACCAGTCCGGAGACAAGGGGCCGGTCTGACCAGGATCATCAAGGACAAGGGAAGGAGCAGACCCCATGAGTGTCTATGAAACCCAGGGATTCCGCCTCGACAACTCGGGACGCCGGGTGGTGGTTGATCCCGTGACCCGGATCGAGGGCCATCTGAGGTGCGAGGTCAACATCGACCACGACAATGTCATCCGCAATGCGGTCAGCTCGGGAACGATGTGGCGGGGAATCGAGACGATCCTGAAGGGTCGGGATCCCCGCGATGCCTGGGCCTTTACCCAGCGGATCTGTGGCGTCTGCACGGGGGTTCATGCCCTGGTTTCCGTCCGGACGGTGGAGGATGCCCTGGGAATCAGGATTCCGGAAAATGCGAACATCATCCGCAATCTCATGCATTCGACCCTTTATGCCCAGGACCATCTGGTCCATTTCTACCACCTCCATGCCATGGACTGGGTCGATGTCCCGGACGCTCTCAAGGCCGATCCCCGGGAGACCTCCGCCATAGCACAAAAAATTTCCCGCTGGCCGAATTCCTCTCCCGGCTATTTCCGTGATGTCCAGAACCGCCTCAAAAAATTTGTCGCATCCGGTCAACTGGGACCCTTCACCAACGGGTACTGGGGGAATGCCTCCTACCGGCTGCCGGCGGCCGTCAATCTTCTGGCCGTGACCCACTATCTTGAGGCCCTTGATTTCCAGAAGGACATCGTCAAGATCCAGACCATCTTCGGGGGTAAGAATCCCCACCCGAACTGGCTGGTGGGCGGAGTTCCCTGTGCGATCAACATCGACGGAGATCTGGCGGCCGGGGCGCCCCTGAACATGGAACGCCTCAATTTCGTCTCCGAGATCATCGACCGGACCATCACCTTCATCGACCAGGTTTACATTCCGGACCTCATCGCCATTGCCTCCTATTACAAGGACTGGCTTTACGGGGCGGGGCTTTCGGGGAAAAATGTTCTGGCCTACGGGGAATTCCCCGATCGGGCCAACAACGATAGTCCCGAAAATCTCCTGCTTCCCCGGGGGGCCATCGTGAACGGGGATCTCTCCGCCGTTCACCCCGTCGATCTCCGGAATCCCGAAGAGGTGAAGGAATATGTGGTTCATTCCTGGTATCGCTATCCGGACGAGACGAAGGGTCTACACCCGTGGGATGGCCTCACCGATCCCCACTATGTCCTGGGGAAGAACACGAAAGGAACGCCCACCGACATCCGGGAACTCGACGAGGAGGGAAAATACTCCTTCATCAAGGCCCCTCGCTGGAATGGACACGCCATGGAGGTGGGGCCCCTCGCCCGTTGGGTGGTCGGCTACGCCCAGAAAAAACCGGAGTTCAAGGAGCCTGTGGACAATCTGCTCAGGACGCTCGACCTTCCGGTTTCCGCCCTTTTCTCGACCCTGGGAAGGACGGCCGCGCGGGGTCTCGAGGCGTCATGGGCGGCCCACAAGATGCGTTATTTCCACGACCGGCTCATGGCCAACATCCGGGCCGGGGACACTTCGACGGCCAACACCGACAAGTGGGAGCCCGCCACCTGGCCCCGAGAATGCAAGGGGGTGGGATTCGGAGAAGCGCCGAGAGGCGCTCTTGCCCACTGGATCCGGATCCGGGATGAAAAAATCGAAAACTACCAAGCGGTCGTCCCGACCACCTGGAACGCCTCTCCGCGGGATCCGAAGGGCCAGATCGGAGCCTACGAGGCCGCTCTCCTGAACACCCCGCTCTCAAACCCTCAGCAACCGCTCGAGATCCTGCGGACCCTTCACAGCTTCGACCCTTGCCTGGCCTGTTCGACCCATGTCCTCGGCCCGGCCGGAGAGGCTCTTCACAGCGTCAGGGTCTGTTAGGAGAGGAAGGAGGGACAGATTGATGAGACACGAAGATGCGGCAGGGTTCCGGGCGGCTCCCGAAGAAGAAAGGGGGGTTTTTTATATCTATGAAGCCCCCGTTCGCCTCTGGCACTGGATCAACGCCGGTTCGATCCTCGTTCTGGCCGCAACCGGCCTTCTGATCGCCCACCCCTTTCCGAGCCTCATGGGTGAGGCCAGCCATCACTTCCTGATGGGAGATGTGCGGTTTGTTCATTTCGTGGCCGCCTGGCTCTTCGCCGGGGGCTTTGTGGTCCGCCTGCTCTGGGCCGTTTTTGGAAACGAATATTCCCGGGAGCTCTTTCATCTCCCGTTGGGGGAGAGCTCCTGGTGGCAGTCCCTGGGCTACGAGGCCCGGTGGAACCTCTTTCTGGAAAAGCGCGCCAGGAAATACTACGGGCACAATCCGATGGCCCAACTCGCCATGTTTTTCTTCTTTGTTCTGGGAAGCCTTTTGATGATCCTGACGGGCGGAGCCCTCTATGCCGAAGGCCTGGGAGACGGATCCTGGGCCGACCGTCTTTTCGGATGGGTGACGCCGCTCATAGGCCAGCCCCAGGACCTCAGGACCCTGCACCACCTGGGTATGTGGTTTATTCTCGTCTTTGTGGTCGGGCACATATACATGGCCGTCAGGGAGGATATCGTTGGCCGGCAGACCTCTGTCAGCACGATGATCAGCGGTTTCAGGATTTTCCGCAAGTAGGCGGGGGGTGAAGGTGGAGGAGAAAACCCCGGCCCCGGGTGGGGTTCTTGTGCTCGGCATTGGAAATCTGCTCTGGGGCGACGAAGGGTTTGGCGTTCGGGCTGTCGAGGCTTTCGGGCGGGTCTACTCCTTTCCCGGCTCCGTTCGTCTCATGGACGGAGGAACTCAGGGTCTTCTGCTGATGCCCTACATCCAGGAGGCGAGCCACCTTCTGATTTTCGATGCGGTCGATTTCGGAAGACCTCCCGGGACAATGATTCTTCGGAGAAACGAGGAGGTTCCGGCCTACCTTCACTCCGGAAAGATGAGTCTTCACCAGACGGGGTTTCAGGAGGTGCTCGTTTTGTGCGACCTTCTCGGGAAGAATCCACGGGAAATGGCCCTCGTCGGGCTCCAACCCCTGGATTGGGAGACCTTTGGGGGGGAGCTTTCCAGGCTGATCAGGGAGAAGATGGCGCTGGCCCTCGAGACAGGAGCCTCTGTTCTCCGGGAGTGGGGCGTCGAACCCCTTCTCCGCCAGGACGGAAGGCCCGGGGATCTTCTTTTTCCCCGGGCCCTTCTCTCCAGCCTCTAGAAAAGGATCGAGCAGTGTGTCTGGGACTTCCCATGCGGGTGATCGGGCCTTCGTCAGAATTTTCGTTCAGGACCCTGTGCGAGGGACGGGGGGAGAGGCGAACGGTGAACCTCGCCTTAGTCGGTCCTCAAGAGGAAGGAGCTTGGGTTCTCGTCTTTGCCGGGCATGCCCGTCGTGTGCTGGATGAGGAGGAGGCCCGGCAGATCGACCTGGCCCTTGACGCCCTTGAGGCCTCACATTCGGGTGAGACAGATTTCGAAAGGTTTTTTCCGGGACTCCCCTCCTCCTCCGGTCAGGGAGGAGGAACATGACCGGCCGGTCCCTGGAGGGTGGGACGGAGCCTGTCACCCGTCCCGTGTTCCACTTCCTTGAAAGGCTGGGGGCGGCTCTTGAAAGGACCACCTTGAATCCGACCCACCTTGGGGGTCCCGATCTGGACGGGCTCTCCTCCGAAGACCGGAGGAGCCTCGTCGCTCTCTTGGGCGAGGGGGAAATCTCCGGAATGATAAAGCCAGGACCCGGGGAGACGGGCGAGGTTCGTTATCTCCGGGAATCGGTCTATCCGGGAATCTGGCTTTTGGGGAGCCGGCCGGAGGGAGGCGAGGGAGTGGTCCTTTCCTCTATCGAAGTCGGTCGGGCTCCCGGGATCCTTCTTTCGCCCCCGGAACCCTCCTCCTTCCTTGCCTCCGGGGGACTCGCTCCCGATGACCCGGCCGCGGTCCGTCTCAGGCCCCAGCTCATGAATGCCCTTCCTCTCATGGAAGAGGCGGCGCATCATCTGGCAACGTTTGGTCCGATCGGAAAAAATCACCGGATCTTTCTCAACAAGCTCCCGCTGTCGGAAGGAGACGCCGAATGGATCGACCGGGTCTGCTCGCAGGGACGAATCTCCCTGGTCTCGAAGGGATACGGGGATTGCCAGGTGCTTTCCACCGGTTTTTCGGGATTGTGGCGGGTCCTCTATAAAAATCCCGAAGGGATTCCCCTTCTGGACGCTCTTTCGGTTGCAGATATTCCCGATGAAATTGCCGCGACGCCGGAAGATATCCGTCAGGCACTGGAAGATTATCGGGACTTTCTGGAGTGGATTGCCCGGGATCTGTCGTGATGCCGATGGAAAATGACCCGCCGGGAAGCCTTCACCTGTCACTGGAAGGGAAGTCCGGGGAATATCGCCTTTCCCTCTCTCCCCGGGACCTCTCCCATCTCGGGCTTCTCGAGGGGGTCGACGAAGGGATCTCGCTTTTGAGACTCCGGGCCCTCTTCCATCTCTGCGGAAAGGCCCAGGAGAAGTTGGCCCTTCTGGCCCTGAAGGCGGCCCGAGGTGAGGAAACGGGAGACCCCTTCTTCGACGGGGAGCTCCTTAGGGAGAGTCTTTCGGAGAGTCTCCGGGCCCTTCTTCTGCCGGTGGCCGGAGAGACGCCCCCCTTTCTCTCCGAGACCAGGATGTGGACGAAGCTCCGGGATCTCGGAAGAGTGGGCTCTGGTCCGACCAGGGATTTTTTCAGGGATTTCCGGGAACTGCTTGAGGAGTTCGTTCTGGGGGAGAGCGTCTCCCGATTTCTTGCCCGGAAATCGGAGGGGGATTGGGAGGACTGGATCCGGACGAGCCGAGACCTCTCCCCGGTGGCGAGACGAGCCGGTCGGTTCACTCCCGATGCGGATGCGGCCGTCAGACTTCTCCCAGCCTTGCGCCTGAATGGCGGGGAGGAGACGGACCGCCTCGCCCGGAGATTGGAGGAGGTCGATTTTCTTGCCTTCCCCCGGCTGGACGAAGAAGGGCGGGAGACCGGTCCCTTGGCCCGCATGGAGAGTCATCCCCTGGTCGCCGCTCTTTCCGGATGCGGCCGCTCCCTGTCCTCCCGTTTGGCGGCCCGATTGACCGAGCTTTCCCTCTGGTCCGGAGGAGAGGAGGCCGCCGGGGACATGAGCGCCTCTCTTGCGAAGATTACTTCCCGCTCTCTTGGGAGAGGGGAGGCCATCGCCTGGGGAGAGACCGCCCGTGGGCTCCTGGTTCACCGGTGGACCAAAAGAGAGAGAACGGTGAGCAAGGTCCGGATCCTGGCACCCACCGAATGGACCTTCGCCCCGGAAAGGGGATCCTTTGCCGAGTGGTTTTCCGTCGTCTCCCGGAAGGAAGGATGCCGGGCGAATCTTCGGAAGACGGTCTCCCTGGCCCTCTGGGTCTTCGATCCCTGCGCGCCGGTCGTGGTTCGGGAGGGCTCTTTCGGGCAAAAGACAGAGGGGAAGAATGCATGAACTCTCGCTCGTGATGAATCTCCTCGAGCTCTGCGAGGCCGAGGCTTCCCGGGGCAGTTTCGACAGGATCGACCGGATCGTCCTGGAGGTGGGGGAGCTTTCGGGAGTTTCGCTTCCCGCGCTCCGCTTCAGTTTCGACGTGGCCGCCCGGGGATCCGTCACCGAATCGGCCGTCCTTGAAATCAGGGAGATTCCGGGAAGGGGCTGGTGCCTTAAATGTGAGGAGACCGTGCCGATTCGGGAGCCCCTGAGGGAGTGTCCCGCTTGCGGCAGCCCGGTGCTCCTTCCAACGGGGGGGACGGAGTTCCGTCTTTGCGAACTGGTCGTCCGGGACAGGCGAATGCTGGAAAAGTCCGGCAAAGGAGAGCGGTAATGTGCGTGGAATGCGGATGCGGGGCACCGGGACATGGGGTCGGGGGAGAGAAGAGGCGGGGTGTTGCTCTTCCTCATCACCATCATGAGGGAGGGGGCTACGAAGGCTCCGGTCCGGGGGCACCCTCCATTGTCCCGGAGGAGTCGGAAGTTAATCGGACGATCCGGATCGAGCAGGACATCCTGGGAAAGAACAACCGCATCGCCCGCGACAACCGGGATTTTTTCCGGGAACACGGCCTATTCGTCCTGAATCTCCTCTCGGCTCCGGGATCGGGGAAAACCACCCTTCTTGAACGGACCATCAGCGCCCTGGGGACCACGTGTCCCATGGCCGTCATCGAAGGAGACCAGGAGACCTCCCGTGACGCGGACCGGATACGGAAGTTGGGGGTTCAGGCGGTGCAGATCAACACGGGAGCCGGTTGCCATCTCGATGCCCATCAGGTGGCCCATGCGGCAGGCGATCTTGAACTTTTTCCCGGGACGGTCCTGGTCATCGAAAATATCGGGAATCTGGTCTGTCCGGCTCTTTTTGACCTTGGAGAGACCGCCCGTGTGGTTCTTTTTTCGGTGACGGAAGGGGAGGACAAGCCCCTCAAATACCCCCGGATCTTCCGGGAGGCCGACCTGACCCTCCTTACCAAGTCGGATCTTCTTCCCCATCTGGACTTCGACCGGACCCGGGCGGAAAGTTCCCTCCGCGGGGTCAACCCCCGGGGGGAGATCATCGCCCTGTCGGCCCGGACAGGGGAAGGGTTCGGTCTCTGGCTCTCCTGGCTTCTGGCCCGTCGGGAGAAGGCCGGGACTCTTACCCATGCCCGGGCCTGAGCCGGAGAGCTCCATGAATCCGAGTCCGGTGAAAACGGAAGGGCCATCCTTCGAGGATTCGGCCGCGGATCTGGCCCGGTTCTCCCTTGAGATCTCGGGACGGGTCCAGGGGGTGGGCTTTCGGCCCTTCGTTGTCCGCCTGGCGAGGGAATTGGCTCTTGCGGGCTCGGTCGCCAACACCCCCGGGGGTGTCCATCTGGAGATTCAGGGGCGCCGGAGCTGTCTTGGCAGGTTTCTTGAGGAGCTTGTGCGAAAGGCCCCTTCCGGCTCCAGAATCGACCGGCTCAGCCGGGCAGAGTTGGCGCCCAGGCCGCGGGAGAAGGGGTTTTCCATCCGGCAGTCCCGTGAGAGGAGAGGGGAGGAGGGAGACATCTCCCAGCTCCTGCCGGATTCGGCGGTCTGTCAGGACTGTCTCCGGGAGCTCTTCGACCCGGAAGACCGCCGGTTCCGGTATCCGCTGATCTCCTGCACCGCCTGCGGTCCAAGGTATTCGATCGCCCTGCATCCTCCCTTCGACAGGGTCCGCACCACCCTCCGGCGCTTTCCCCTGTGTTCCGCATGCCGGAGGGAATTTGAGGATCCGGCCGATCGCCGCTTTCATGCCCAGACCCTCGGATGTCCGGACTGCGGTCCGAAAACCTGGTTCCTGGAGGGAGACGGGCGGGGAAGGAGAACCGAAGGCTATCTGGAGGAGGCGGGGCGCCGCCTCCGGTCGGGGGGGGTCCTTCTCGTCAAGGGGCTTGGGGGATTTCACCTAGCCTGCGATGCCCGGAACCGTGAGGCGATCCTTCGCATCCGGGCTCTCAAGAACCGGCCGGAGAAGCCTTTGGCGGTGATGGCAGGATCTCTGGCCATCGCGGGGACCCTGGCGCGGATCTCTCCGGCAGCCCGCCGTCTTCTGCTGGCCCCGGAGAACATGATCGTTCTGCTGCCCTACCGGAAAGGGGCCCCGGTCGCCCGGGAGAGTCTCACTCCCGGCCTCGACCGGATCGGCCTCTTTCTTCCCTCGACCCCCCTTCATCACCTTCTTTTCGGGGAGGACGGAGAGGATCTTCCCCCCCTCGTCATGACGAGCGCCAATCCGGGAGGGGGCCCGATTGCCGCAAGCCTCCCGGAGGCCCTGGGGTTTTTCCGGGGAAAGGTGGAGGGCATCCTCGCTCATGGCCGTCCTGTCCGGGAACGCCAGGACGACAGTCTGGCCCTTCCTTCAAAAAAGGGGGCCGTTCTTCTTCGCCGCTCCCGGGGATGGGTCCCCGCCTCCTTCGGGATTGTCCGGGGAAAAGGCCCTTCCTCCGGCCCGGTCGTGCTGGCCCTGGGGGCTCACCAGAAGATCGCTCCCTGCCGGGTCCGGAACGGACGGGCCCTGCTCCTTCCCCATCTGGGAGATCTCGAATCCTTCGAGAGCCAGGAATCGTTCAGGGAGACCCTGGTGCGATTCATCGAGCGGGAGGGGAGACGGCCGACCCACCTGGCCTGCGATCTCCACCCGGACTTTCCCTCGAGCCGGCTGGCATTCTCCCTGGGCACGGAATGGGGGATTCCGGTGACTCCCGTCCAGCACCATCACGCCCATGTGGCGTCGGTGATGGCCGACCGGGTCATGGAGGGACCTGTTCTGGGACTGGCGCTGGACGGGTTCGGGCTGGGGACGGACGGAAGCTTCTGGGGAGGGGAGCTTCTCCGGGTGGACCGGTCGGGGTGGACGCGCCTGGGCCATTTTTTCCCGTTTCCCGTTCCGGGAGGGGCCCGGGCCTTCCGGGAGCCCTGGCGGATGGGGATGGCGGTGCTTAACGCCCTGGGGCGGAAAGAGGAGGCGCTCCGGCGCTTTCGGGCCCCGGGGGCAGGAGATCTTCTGGGCCTTCTTGAGGGGGGAGCTCCCGGACTCTTTCCCCGGACCACAAGCGCCGGCCGTCTTTTTGATGCGGCCTACGCCCTTCTGGGGGGCCGGGAACGGCTTTCGTACGAGGGACAGGGAGCGATGGAGCTCGAGGCCTGGGGCCGAAAGGGGCATCCGGATCCGGCCGGCCGGACAGGAGGGTTCCATCGGATCAGCGCGGGAATCCTCGACTTTCGTCCGCTTTTCGACCATCTCGCCAAAGAGCCGTCTCGGGAGAGGGGAGCCCGTCTTTTTCATGAGGCCCTCGCGACGGGACTGGGGGAGTGGGTTCAAATCGGACGGGAGCAGACCGGTCTCTCGACTCTCATCTTGTCGGGAGGGGTCTTTCAGAACCGCCTTTTGGCAGGACTCCTCCGGAAGCGCCTCGAAGGAACCGGATTCCGGATCGTCGAACCCCTGCGGGTTCCGGCAAACGACGGGGGATTGGCTCTGGGACAGGCCTGGGCCGTGTGGGCCCGGGAGAATCACGCCCGAATCGGGTAAAAGGGGAGAAGGATCGATGTGTCTTGCTGTTCCGGCAAGGGTGGAGGAGATTCTGGGGGATTCACAGGCCAGGGTGCGCCTGGGAGGCGTTCTCCAGGACGTCTCGACCGTTCTGGTCGAGGATCTTCGGAAGGGGGACTTTGTCATCGTCCATGTGGGCTTTGCCCTGAGCCGGCTCGACCCCGGGGAGGCGCAGAAGACCCTCGCCCTCATGAGGGAAGCTGCCGGCTTCGAAGGAGGGGAGGATGTCTGATCTCAGATATCTCGAGTCATTTCGTGATCCGGAGCTTGGCCGGTCCCTTCTGGCTTCGCTTGGCACCCTGGCCAGGAGACTTCCCCGGACCCCCGTGCGGATCATGGAATTCTGCGGTGGCCATACCCATGCCTTTCACCGGTTCGGGCTTCTCGAACTCCTTCCCCCGGAAATCCGGATGGTCCATGGGCCGGGATGCCCGGTTTGCGTCCTTCCCAAGGGCCGGATCGACGCGGCGATCGATCTCTCCCTGGAAAAGGGAGCCGTTCTCGCAACCTACGGGGACGTTCTCAGGGTCCCGGGCTCGCACGCGATGACCCTCATGAAGGCCCGGGCCAGAGGAGGGGAGATCAAAACCGTCATCTCCGCCATGGAAGCCCTGGCCCTGGCGGAGACCCATCCCGACCGGGACGTCGTCTTCTTCGCCATCGGATTCGAGACGACCACCCCCCCCACGGCCGCCGTGATCCTGGAAGCTAAGAGACGGGGTCTTCGGAATTTTTCCGTCTTCGCAAACCATGTGCTGACTCCATCCGCCATGGAGGCCATCCTGTCCGGGACATCCCTCGACGGCATCATCGGTCCCTCCCACGTCAGCACGGTCATCGGCACACGCCCCTACGACTTTGTGGCCCGGATCCACAAGGTTCCCCTGGTGGTGGCAGGATTCGAGCCTCTGGACATCCTGCTGGCCCTCCGGATGCTCCTCTCCCAGATTGCGGAAGGCCGTTCGGAGGTGGAAAACGAATATGCCCGCGCGGTGGCTCCTGAAGGGAATCTCCGGTCGCTCGAGCTGATATCCCGGGTCTTCGAAAGGGCCCCCGCCTTCGAATGGCGGGGTCTCGGGCTCCTTCCCCAAAGCGGTCTTGCGATCCGGGAAGAGTTTGGTTTTTTCGATGCCCAAAGGCGATTTTCGATCGAGGTCGGCCATGTCTCCGACCCGGGGATCTGCGAATGCGGAGACATCCTGAAGGGCGTCAAGGGTCCCCGGGATTGCCGGATATTCGGAACGATCTGCACCCCCGACACGCCGGTCGGAGCCTGCATGGTCAGCGCGGAGGGGGCCTGTGCGGCCGTTTTCCACTACGGAGACCGGGAGGGGGCGGTCTCGTGAGCGGGGGACGGGGATCTATGGGCCCGAGGCTTGATCTTGAAAAGGGGCGCGTTGAGATGGTCCAGGGAAGCGGGGGACGGGCTTCCTGTCAGCTCGTGGAAGAGATCTTCCTCCCCGCCTTCGACAATCCGTGGCTCAGAAAGGAGGGCGACCAGGCCCAGCTGGATCTTTCGGAGGGGCGGTGGGCCATGAGCACGGACTCATTCGTGATTTCTCCCGTTTTCTTTCCGGGAGGGGACATCGGATCTCTCGCCGTCCACGGGACGGTGAACGATCTGGCCATGGGAGGGGCGCTTCCCCTCTACCTGACGGCAGGGTTCGTTCTCGAGGAGGGATTTCCTCTGGCCGACCTTGTCCGGATCGCCCGGAGCATGGGGGAAGCGGCCCGGTCCTGCGGGGTCTCGGTGGTGGCGGGGGACACCAAGGTCGTGGAACGGGGCAAGGGGGACGGGATCTACATCAACACCGCCGGGATAGGAAGGATCCCCCCCGGGGTGAATCTTGATCCTTCCGGAATCCGGCCGGGAGATGCCCTCCTTCTCTCGGGACCGGTGGGAGACCACGGAGCGTCCGTTCTCGCCGCCCGGGAAAACTGGGGTCTCGCCACCTCGCTCTGTTCCGATTCGGCGCCTCTCCACGGGCTGGTGGGGGCCATGGTGGAAAGTGGCCCGGGGCTGGTCTGTCTCCGGGATCCGACCCGGGGAGGGGTCGCGGCGACACTGAACGAATGGGCCCGTCTTTCGGGGCTTTCCTTCGAGATCGAGGAAGCCGCAATCCCCATCCGTCCCGAGGTGAAGGGAGTCTCCGAACTTCTGGGGATCGATCCTCTCTACCTGGCCAACGAAGGCCGGCTTCTGGCCGTGTGCCGGCCCGAGTCGGCCGACACCCTCCTTGGGGCGATGAGGAATCATCCCGCGGGACGTGAGGCGGTCTCCCTCGGACGGGTC
Organism: Nitrospirota bacterium; assembly: GCA_021827365.1. Classification (GTDB taxonomy): domain Bacteria; phylum Nitrospirota; class Leptospirillia; order Leptospirillales; family Leptospirillaceae; genus UBA4572. The sequence goes on along the minus strand of JAKAWK010000002.1, from coordinate 9,714 downwards.
GGAAGAGGACGCCCGAACTTCCCCTCGGGGTGTGTCCGGATGAAGACCCTCATGGGCGGAACTCGGACCGTGGACTGGCTTCTGGGGGATCCGCTCCCCCGGATTTGCTGAAAGGAGCTGAAGGATGACAGGGTTTCCCGGACCCGCAACAGGGTGGACATCTTCCTTCTCCCTGGCCCGGGGACCTGTTGCCGAAAGCCTCCTCCTTGTCCTGACGGCTTTCGGGATGGGGGTCCGCCATGGTCTCGATCCCGATCATCTGACGGCCATCGATGCGATCCTGAGGTTCCAGTCGGTCCGAAAAAGGATGGTCAGATGGACCGGTCTCTTTTTTTCCCTGGGCCACGGGATTGTCGTCCTGACGCTCGGAGGGCTCATTGTCAACCTGGTCCTTCTGCATGTTCGGGTTCCTCCGCCTCTCTCCCTCGCCGGAGGTCTCTTTTCGGGATTTTTTCTCCTGGGAATGGCCGGGGCCAACGGCATTTCCCTGGTCCGCTCGGGGTCCGGAGTCCCTTTTTCGCCAGTGGGCCCCCGGGCCCGGATCCTTCTTCGGGCCTTTCCCCTCGACCGGCCGGTCTTCGCCGTTCTTCTCGGAATGCTCTTTGCCGTCTCGTTCGATACCTTTTCCCAGACGGTCGTCTTCTCCCTTGCCGCCGCCTCCCTGGGAGGGAAGCTGGAGGGGCTGGCCGTGGGGATCGCCTTTGTGCTGGGAATGAGCCTCACCGACGGAGCTAACGGGCTCTGGATCGCCCGCCTGATCGAACGGTCCGATCTCGGGGGAGTGCGCCTGTCGCGCCTGATGGGGTGGGCGGTGGTCCTTTTGAGTCTTCTCGTGGGACTTTTCGTCCTGGTGACGACATTCATGACCGAGGTCGTTTCCGACTCTCCCCTGACCGAGACCCTGACCGGGGCCGGCGTGATTCTGGTTTTATCCTTGGCCTATTTTTGGGGGAGTCGTTTTGTCCGCGCCCAATCCCCCTGATCCCAGGCCTTTCGTCCTCTCTTTGAAAAAGATCGGCCCTGACATCCTCCCGCTCCCGCGTAATTTGGCCCTATTTTGGGCGGCCTGACAGAAGGCAGGAAAGATTTCGGGGGTGGAGTCAGTCTTCGGGACGGATTTTCGGTTCTGAAAACCACTGTACCGACAGGGGGTGTCCCAGGCCGATCTCCCGGCTTTCGGTGGCCAGGAGGGAGAGTGATTCGTCCGACTCCTCGAGATCACGGGGCATGACCCTGAGGACCGGGGCCCGGTAGGACAGGGCGGCCTCCTTTCCGCCCGAAGAGAGGAGAATGTCGCGCGCGAGTCCCAGGAGGGGAGAAAGGAGGCCAAGAAGGCGCTGGTCTTCCTTTGTCAGGTGGCGAAGGTAGGGATGGCCCTTCTTTTTGGCCCGTCCCGTCCGGTCTTCCGTCTGGCAGAGGATCAGGCCGCACAGGAGGCGGTCCCGCTGGGAAAGTCCCGGAAGATCCCCATGCAAAAGGAGATCCCAGAGCTCCCGGGTGTTGGGAGAGGGGTTGTAAAAAACGGGGAGCAGGGCCAGGGTTCCCATCATGTCGCAAAGGAGGAGGAGTCTGGGCGACTGGAGGGGGGCCGGCAGAAGGCGCTTGAGGAGTTCGTGAAGGGTCTCCCGAAGCGGCTTCGAATCCCGGATCCGGCCGTAACGGCGGGAGAGGCGCCTAAGTGTCGCCCGGCCCACGGGGCCTTCCTCAATGGCGTTGGACTTGTGATAGAGTTCCATGAAGAGTCCCTGGCGGAGTCCGTAGTGGGAAAATGTCAGAATGGGGGCCCCGGAGAGGGAGGTGATCGCACTGATGACCGAAAGTCCCGCGGGAAGGATGTCGGCCCGGTCAGCCCCGATGTTGAAGGTCCGCGCCTGCTCGGGAGTGAGCCTGCGGCCGGTCCGTTTGGTGATCCGGGCCACCTCCCGGGCGGGAATCTCGTAATGGTGGATGTCGGGGAAAAAAGGGTAGGATCGGATCTTTTGCGAAATGCGCGCCACCTGACGAGCCGTTCCGCCCACTCCGATCAGGGCCGGAAAGGATCGGTCGAAGAGTCCGGACTCTTCTAGCGTGACAGTGATATATCGCTCCATTTTTTTCCATTCGGCGGGAGTCGGCCGCCCCCGATTTTCGAAAAACATCTCGGACAGACGGACAGCCCCCAGCGGAAGGGTCAGGATTTTCCTCGGGTGATTGTCCCGGAGGTCGATCAGCTCGGCGCTTCCGCCTCCGATGTCGAAAACGAGGGCATCCGGCTGGTCGAACCCGTTCTGGACCCCAAGACAACTGTACCGGCCCTCCTGCTCTCCCGACAGGACCTCGACCTCTCCTGACAGGGAGGCCGACAGGCGCTCGAGAACCTCATGGCGGTTTTTGGCATCCCTGACAGCCGATGTGGCGACGCACCGGACCTCATCGGCCTGATGGAGACCGATCCGGCGGCGAAAATCTTCGAGAGCCCGGCAGGCCCGGTCGATAGCCTCCGGAGTTATCAGAAGCGAGGGATACATTCCTGAGGCGATTCGGGCCGAACTCTTGTAGCGGGCAACGGTCCAGAAATCGCCCCCCCGAATGGCCACGATCTCGAGGCGCATGGAGTTCGATCCGATGTCGATGAGGGCGATTTTCTGGAGGCTCATGGCTTGATTGTGCCACAGCACAGGACGACTTCCAAGGAGAATTGCTCGGGTCCGGAAGAGTTCGATTGATCCCGGGAAATCTTGGGTTATAATGGGAAAACTGATCAAGGGGCCAACGGCCCGTCCACGCGTCGGCGGGGCACACCCTTTTCATGCCAATATCCGAAAGGACCGGAATGTCGGAGTATTCCCTTCCTGCCAAGGAACGCAAGCAGGACGTCGTCCAGAACATGTTCACCTCGGCCGCCAAGGCCTATGACCTCAACAATTCCGTCCTGAGCCTTGGCCAGCATCACCGGTGGAAGCGCCTGACGATTGATCTTTTGAAGATCGAGAAAGGCCATGTGATTCTGGACCTGTGCGGGGGAACCGCCGACCTGTCTCTTCTGGCCGCGGAGAAGGCAGGAGGGGAGGGCCTTGTCATGACCGTCGACCTCAATATGGCCATGCTCCGTGTGGGCCTTTCCAAGGCCCGATCCCGGGTCATCGACGGCCTGAAGGAGAGAAAGAGCCGGGCACGGCCGGTCATGATCCAGGCAAATGCTGAAAGCATTCCCCTTCCCGCGGGATCGGTGGACCGCCTGACGGTGGGATTCGGCCTCAGGAACGTGACCAATCTCGATGTGGCCCTGTCGGAAATTTACAGGGTCCTGAAGCCGGGCGGCCGATTTGCGTGCCTGGAGTTTTCCCATCCCGTCAATGCCCTTTGGGACGGGCTGTACCGTTTCTATTCCTTTTACATACTGCCAAAAATCGGAAAATGGATATCGAGGGACAATACGGGGATCTACGAATACCTGCCGGCGTCGATCGCGAAATTTCCTGACCAGGAGATATTCAGCGAGACGATCAGGAAGGCCGGGTTTTCCAATGTCGTCTACCGGAACCTGTCGGGAGGGATCGTGGCGATCCATATGGGAGATAAGTAATGGAGACAATGGAACTGCCCATGGTGGCGGGGACAGGGACCCGCCCACCCAGCCTGTACCGGAGGATTCTCTTCGTCTGGCTTCCCGTCCGCCAGATCTTTCCGGTGGGAATCGGCTATCTCGTGAACTGGATCCACCGGGAGCATCCGGAGGTGACCTTGGAGGTCCTCGACCTGACCCGATTCGAGGAGCCCGACCAGATGAAGGCCTTGACCTCCAGGATCGAGGAGTTCTCCCCCGATCTCCTGGCCTATTCCTGGCGCGATGTTCAGATCTTCGCTCCCCACGAGGGAGACAACTCCCTCCGCCGGGCCTTCGAATTTTATTATTCCCCCAATCTTCTCACCCGGGCCTATGCCGCCTGGGACGGCCTTCGCATGGTTTGGAAATACCGTTCCGAATTCCACAAGAAGCTCCGCTTCATCAAGGAAGGGGTCCGTCGCGCCCCCAAGGCCCGTGTCATGGTAGGGGGCGGAGCCTTTTCCGTCTTCGCCGAACAGATCATCCGCCTCCTTCCCGAGGGGGTCATCGGGGTGGTCGGAGAGGGTGAGGAGGCCATGATCAAGACCCTGGAGGGGCGGCCGGTCGATGACGAACGGGTCATCACCCGCAAGGGGTCCCAGATCCTCCTGGGCAAGAAGGCGGGGGCCGTGGAAATCCGTCGCGCCCCCTTCGATCTTGCCTATCTTGAATCGGTTTTCCCCGGCCATGAGATCTACCACGGGAAAACGGTCGGCATCCAGACCAAGCGGGGGTGTCCCTACGGATGCTCCTTCTGTCTCTATACCTACATCGAGGGGAAACGGGTTTACTATCGTGACCCCGAGGAGGTGGTGGAGGAAATCCGCCAGTACCGGGACAGGTGGGGAATAAAAAACTTCTGGTTCGCCGATGCCCAGTTCATCCCCGGCGTCAAGGCCGTGCCTGAGGCCCTTTCGCTCCTGACGGCCCTCCGGGACAGCCGTCTCGACATCACCTGGAGCGGGTATATCCGCACAAGCCTCATCTCTCCTGAAATGGCGCGCCTGATGGTGGAGTCGGGGATGGGAGACCTTGAAGTGGCGATCACCTCGGGGTCCCAGGAGATCCTGGACTCCCTCAAGATGGGGTTCCGCCTCGAGGGGCTGATGGAAGGGTGCCGCAACCTCAAGGCGGCCGGCTACCGGGGAAAGATCATCCTGAACTATTCCCTGAACGCCCCCGGAGAGACTCCGGAGTCCCTGGCCTGTGCGGTCGAGAGCTACGAGGAAATCTGCGACATCTTCGGGCCGGAAAATGTCTATCCCATGGTCTTCTTTCTGGCGGTCCAGCCGCACACGAGTTTCGAGAAGCGTCTCATGAGGGAAGGGTGGCTCGACCCGGACTACGACCCCATCTCCCTCAATCCCTGGACGATCAGAAAACTTCTCTACAATCCCGGACCCTTGGGTGAGCTGATCGCGAAGGCCTGTCTTCTGGCCTGGGACATCGAGCCCATGGCCATGGGGCGCGTGGTGATGCGGGAGATCAAGAGATCCCTGGGACTCGCCGGGGTTTCGGCCAAGGGATCTGTTGTGGCCCGGGCCTCGTGAAGGAAGGAACGGAGCCGAAGGCTATGGAGGCGATTCTCGAAGGCCCGGTTCCGGCCGGCTTTTCCCGCCTTCCCGGCCCCTTCCGGATGCTGCTCGGTCTTGACGGAACCCTGACCCGATCCCTGACCTTTCTCTCGGGGGAGAGGGTGGAGGTCGAAACCGTTCTTCTTCCGGACTCCCCGGAAGGGCAGAGAAAGGTCTATCTCCGGGTTCCCACCCTGGGTCGTCTTGTCTTCGCCAGAACACGCCTTCTTCCTTCGCCGGGGGGGGGATCCGATCCCTTTATCGCCACCCTCCTGCGGGGAGACCTGGCCATTGGCCAGTCGATGGAGGCCCGCTACGGACCCCTCCTCAAGGATGAATTCTCTGTCTTCTCCATCTTCGGCCCCTTCGATTCCGACGGACCCAGCGAAACGGGGGAGACCTGGGCCCGCTCCTACCGGATGGGGACCCGAGAGGGCCTCTCTCTCAGGATCGAGGAGTTTTTTCTTCCTCCCCTTTTGCGTCTTGCCGGAGGCGGACCCCCATGAGAGGCCGGCTCCTTGCCACGCTGGAGCTGATCCGGTTTGACCGGCCCATCGGCTGGATCCTCCTCTTTCTTCCCGCCGGGTGGGCCCTCCTCCTGGCCCGGCCCGGAGAGATTCCCTGGAAATGGATCGCCATTTTCCTGGCCGGATCCTTTCTGACGCGCTCGGCAGGATGTGTCATCAATGATTTCTTCGACCGGAAGATCGACGGGCAGGTCTCCCGGACGAAGTTGCGCCCCTTGGCCGACGGTCGCCTGTCCGTCTCCTGGGCCCTCGGGATCTTCGGCCTCCTGACCATTCTCTCGGCCTCCCTTCTCCTGTTCTTCTCCGGAGGGGCCATCCTGGTGGCTGTGCTGGGGTACGGCTCAGCGGTGGTCTATCCCCTGATGAAACGCTTTTTTCCGCTTCCCCAGCTCTTCATGGGGATTCCCTTCGGGGCGACGGGCCCCCTCATGGCCTGGGTCCAGCTCACGGGAAGGATTTCCCTCCCCGGGATTCTCCTGGCCCTGGCCGGCCTTTTTTGGGCCACGGCCTACGACCTGATCTATGCGGTGGCCGATCTGCCGGATGACAGAAAGGCCGGGATCCGCTCCGGAGCGGTCACCTTCGGAGACTCCCTCTGGGCCGTCTTCCTTTTTTTCTCCGTTCTGGCGGCCCTTCTTTTGGGGGTGGCCGGGCGCTCCCTGCCTCAGTCGGGATGGCTTTTCCTCTCCCTTCTCCTCTTCCTTTGCGTCGTGCTCTGGCAGTCCCTCAGAATCAAAAGGGGGCTCTCCGGGGAGGAACCCCTTCGCCTGTTCCGCTCCCATGCGCTCCTGGGAGCCCTCATTCTGGCCGGGTTCTGGACCTCCTCCCCGACCCTTGTCTGATGAACGACAACCGGTCTCCCCGCCGTGCCAGGAGGGAGCCTTCATGGAGGTGACGATGAATCCGGCAGGAAAAAAAATGTTTTGGGGTCTTTGTCTGGCAATCCTTGTTCTGTCACCCCTCCTCTCCTATGCCGCATCCGGGATCCGGGTGACAAGCACCGCCTTTAAAAATGGAGGCCGGATCGGAGAGAAATATGTCTTTTCCGGATTCGGGTGCAAGGGCAGGAATGTCTCCCCCGAAATCCGGTGGGGCACCCTTCCCCGGGGGACGAAAAGTGTCGCCCTGACCGTGTACGACCCGGATGCCCCCACCGGTTCCGGCTGGTGGCACTGGGTGGTTTACAATATTCCCCCGTCCGTCCATGAGCTTCCCGAAGGGGTCGGAACGAAGGAGGGCCGGCGACTTCCGGCCGGAGCCGTCCAGGCCGTGACGGACTTCGGGGCTCCGGGCTATGGCGGGCCCTGTCCGCCAAAAGGAGACCGCCCCCATCACTACATCGTCACCGTCTATGCCCTGAAGACCCAGAAGCTCGGGGTGTCGCCCGGGGCGTCGCCGGCCCAGGTCGGCTATTTTCTCCATTTTGCCATGATCGGGAAGGGGAGGCTCGTGGGGCGATACGGGAGATAGAGGCCAAGGAGGGGCGATCGGTCTTCCCGGATTCCCTCTGTAGATTCGTGACTTGCGATTTTTGATTTCTTCGGATATTCTCAAGGAATCGGCGACGCACCCTTTTGCCGCCCGAACTATTACATTATCCTGACTGGAGGTTCCAGAATGGCTCCCATTCAAACCGTTGGTAACTGGACTGCGCTGGAGTGGGCAATCCCGATCGCTCTCGGGTTTGCAATTGTCGCTGGCTGGTTTATGGCCATCTCGTCTATCTATTCCAATCCCGACAAGTAGGTTTCCGTGCCGGTCGTTTTTTAGGAATTCCTGATGCGGGTCATCGCGGAAATCAAAAAGATGTGGACCGATGCCCGGCCGATATTTTTTATATTGGCCGGTGTTATCGGTCTTTTTCTTCTCCTTTTCGGTTCCATGATGTGGGGTTTGATGGGCAAGGATTCCTTCAGCCATTATTCCCACCCTTCATCCCCTCCTTCCGCCAGTCCTCAAAAATAATGTCGGGCCCGCCGATCTTGTGATCACTCCGGGCCGATCCCCTCGGCCCTTGAAGGACCTCCCTCCACAGGCCCATCCGAAATGACACGCTGTTTCCGGACCGTCAAAAAATGACACCTTCCTCGGGTCCCGAATGTGACAAAAAAGGATCTGCGCCCGGAAAGTATCAAGACGGGGGCAATCTTCAAAAGGGTCGGGCCCCGGACCGTTCCGGAGCGAAAGGGGGATCGGGCACCCCCTGGCAAGAGAACCATGCCGATATGGCTTGCCTATCTGGCAGCGATGGTTGAATTCTAAGAGCCGTAACGGTTACTCTTTAAAGATGTGCGCTGCAGGTCTTACGGTGAATCAGAGTCATTTGAAACAAGAAAACAGTTGAATTTCGGGAAAGGATAGTTTTATGGCAGGTGGCGGCGAAGGACTGAGCCCGGTCGAGAAAAAAACTCTGGTCGGCCTCAGCATGATTTTTGCAATCAGGATGTTCGGACTTTTCATTGTGCTTCCGGTGATCAGTCTCTATGCCCGGACGCTACCGGGAGCGGACCCCTTGTGGCTCGGATTGGCCCTGGGAGGCTATGGCCTCTCCCAGGCGCTTCTGCAGGTCCCGTTCGGGATGCTGTCCGATCGTTTCGGACGAAAGCCGATCATCATTATCGGGCTTCTGATCTTTGCCGGCGGATCCGTCTTTGCAGCGAGCGCCCATTCGGTTCTCGGACTCTTCGTCGGGCGCCTCCTCCAGGGGGCCGGCGCGGTGGCTTCGGTGGTGATCGCACTGATGGCTGATCTTACAAGGGAAGAATACCGGACACGGGCCATGGCCGGCATCGGGATTTCGATCGGACTTTCCTTTGCCGTCGGGATGGTCGTGGGGCCGATCGTGGGGGCCCATTATGGAGTCTCTTCTCTCTTCTGGATGACGGCTGTTCTCTCTCTTTTGGGAATCGCGATCCTGCTCCTGGTCGTCCCCAACCCTGTCGGTGCGGTCCACAAGAACGAAATGGAGCTTTCCTTATCGCAGCTTGGGTATGTTCTCAGAAATCCGGCCCTTCTCCGGATCGACATTTCCGTCTTCACCCTGCACCTTTTTCTCACCGGGGTCTTTGTGAGCTTCCCGGTCCTGCTCCACAAGTACATGTCGGCCCAAAGCATGTGGAAGGTCTACCTGCCCGTGATTCTGGGCGGCATGTTCCTCATGGTTCCGGGCATGATCGTGGCCGAGAAGCGCAAAAAGCTCAAGGTGGCATACCTGATCGCCATCGCCCTCATCGTCCTGAGCTTCGTGGTCTTCCTGATGGGTTACCGCACCGAAGTTGGCCTGATCGCGGGTCTTTCGGTATTCTTTGTCGGATTCAACCTCTTGGAGCCGCTCATGCCCTCCATCATGACCCGTTTTGTCCGGACCCGGACGCGGGGGACCTCGTCGGGGGTTTTCAATATGAGCCAGTTCCTGGGAGCATTTTTAGGCGGGGCCCTGGGCGGAGCCCTGGTCACGGTTTCGAACGAGGCCTTTTTCATCGGGATGCTGGTGATCTCCATCATCTGGTTTTTTATCTCGTTGGGGCTCACTGATCCGAACCTTCTCGAAACATTCGAGCGTCCGGTGGAGAGGGAACTCTCCGATCCCATGCCTCTCGTTCGCCAGATGGGAGACATGGCTGGGGTGGTCGACTGCCGGTACCGGGAGTCCGAGAAAGTCCTCTGGGTCAAATATCTCCGGGACCGCATCACGCCGGAAGATCTCGAAAGAAAGCTTGCCGGATTGCTCGAAGCCTGACAAGTAAGAAAGGTCCCTGTGACGCCCATCCAGCGATTCCGCCTTTCTCTTTTGCTGTTTTTCCTCCTGATCGGAGGGGGAACACTCGGATATGTGGAGATCGAAGGATGGGGTTGGGTGGACTCCCTCTTCATGACGGTCATCACCCTGTCCACCGTCGGATACCAGACGGTTCATCCCCTCGACAGGGCCGGCCTTTTTTTTACGATGGCCCTGATCGTCGTGGGGGTCGGCACGCTGGGTTATGCGATCGCCACGCTTTCGGAAACCATCCTTGAAGGACATCTG
>JAKAWK010000089.1 GCA_021827365.1 Nitrospirota bacterium | reverse complement strand
TACTGCGGCCCCCTTCCCCCCGGTCTGTCGGACTTTGCTGCAAGTGTTCTGGAGGAAACCCGGAGAATCCCCTTCGGAGAAACCCTCACCTATGGAGAACTGGCAAAAAGAATCGGGAGACCCCGGGCGGCCCGGGCGGTCGGAGGGGCGCTTGGACGAAATCCCCTGCCTTTTCTGATCCCCTGCCACCGCGTGGTGGGACAGGGAGGAGCTTTGACAGGCTATTCTGAGGGAGTGGGGGTCAAGAGGGCTCTGCTGGCCTGGGAGAAGACTTTGATCGCTCCCTGACCACACGGGTTCCGGAGAGGCAATCGTGAAGGGCCATTCTTCGGTCGTTGGCCAGGGCCGGAAGAAACCCCAGGCCCAGGGTCAGGATGGATCCTCCGAAGGCCAGGGTCCTTCCCAGAGCCTTGCCAAGGCCGATCCTGGAGCGCTCCGGCTCTTCAGACTCCCGGACGACGGTCAACCCGAAGAGAGACTCTCCCGGAGTCTCGGAGGAGACGGCCCAGAAAAGAAAAAAATAGAGGAAGAGACCGGTCAGGAGGCCGGCCGGATGAAAGGGGGCAGTGGCCCATTGGCGGAGCGGATCGAAGGGATCCTCCGGATCGGTTCCCGAGAGGATTTCCCGTCGGAGAAGATAGAGGCCGGCCTCGGAAAGAAAAATAGCCATAAAAAGATCGAGCCAGAAGGCCAGAATGCGTCGACCGATCATTCAGGAGTCCTTTTCAAATGGACCATCTCTCTCTCCTGGGACAATAGGGAGGCTACGACTACAGGCGAAAGCCGCCCGGGAAGGATTCGTTTTCCGAGGCTTGCACGGCATCCGGCTCCGGTTTTCTCAAAATTCCGGAAGAGGTCCCGTTCCCGGTCGGACCATCCTCCTTCCGGCCCGGTCACCGCAAGGAGCCCTTCCTGCCCGCCCCTCTCTCCTGACAAAACCTCCCGAATAGAGGGGGCCGAAGGCTCCTCATCGAAGAAGAGGACAAAGGCCCCTTCCCTGTCCTCCAAAAGGCCGGAGAGGGAACAGGGGGGATCAAGCCGCATCCGGTCAGCGCGGCCCGAAAGCTGGCTGGCTTCCCGGATTTTGGATTCGAAGCGGGGACGCTTGCGTTCAAACTGCTCCCGGGACCATCGGGCCTGGGAACGATCGGCCACAAGGGGCACAAGGCGCCTGGCTCCCAGGCAGGTGGCGGGCTCGATCAGCTCTTCGAAGGACTCCCCCTTCAGGATCCCCACAGCCAGATCAAAGGACCTCTCCCCCATTCCGTCCCGACCAGCCAAAGCAGATTCGTATTGAAGGTCGATCAACAGGGGAGAGAGGCTCCTCACCCTTCCCAGAAAGATCTGGTCAGGGCGGTCGGAATCCACGAAACGGAAGAGATCCCCCTCTTGGGCTCTGAGACTTTTGATGAGATGGCGCGAGAGGAGAGGGCCTGGTTCAAGGAGCCGCCCCTCCGGGTGATCCCGGACCCGGTCCTCTCCGGTGATCCAGAAAAGGACAGGCCCGCTCACCGGATCCTCCGGTTTCCTGCGCCTGCCCGATCACTCAAAGATTGACTTGACCTTGGAAAAAAGCCCGCCGTCTCCCCCCGCCTGGCCTGCCGGAGCCTCTCCCGAAACCTCGGCATAGCGTTCGAGCACTTCCCGTTGCTCCCGGCTTAGGCGGGTCGGTATTTCCACATTGAAGCGAACCACGAGATCCCCCAGGCTCCGGCTCTGGGGATTGGCGATCCCCTTGCCCCGAACCCGCCTGACGGTTCCCGGTTGAGTTCCCGGATCGACCTTCATCGGATAGGGAGCTCCCAGAGTCGGGATCTCGAGGGTCGTTCCGAAGATGGCCTGGGTCAGGGTCAGGTTCCGATCGACGACCAGGTCGTCGCCTTCCCGCGTGAAGACACTGTGGGGCCGGACGACCACATCGAGATAAAGATCTCCCGGAGGACCTCCACCGATTCCGGCATGGCCCTCGCCGGCGATCCTGACACGCATTCCTGTCTGGACCCCTGCCGGAATCGAACGGGTGATGGTCCGGTCGACGGAGATGCGTCCCTTTCCCGAGCAGTTGGGACAGATCTCGGTAATCACCCGCCCTTCCCCGCCGCAGGTGCCGCAAGTTTTCTGAACATGGAAGAACCCCTGCTGGATCCTGACAAATCCCGTTCCCCGGCAGGAGGAACAGACCGTCACGGACTTTCCGTTCTTCGAACCGTTTCCGGAACAGGGGGAGCAGGTCTCCCAACGGGCCAGCTTGATGGATATTTCCTTGCCGAGGGCCGCCTCTTCGAAAGAGAGTTCGACCTGGCGGAGGATATGCTCCCCCTGCTGGCGTCCCCCCGAGGATCCGCCACCGAAAAACTCGTTGATGACCTCGGAGAAGACATCCCCGAAGTTGGTCCCGCCCCGGGCGAATCCCCCGTCGAATCCCTCGAAGAACCCTGAACCCCCTCCGGAATCGTAGAGCTGTCGCTTCTGGGGGTCCCCCAGAACCTCGTAGGCCTCATTGATCAGCTTGAACTGGGCCTCTGCCGCCTTGTCCCCGGGATTTCGGTCCGGATGATACTGCATGGCCAGCTTGCGGTAGGCCTTCTTGATTTCGTCTGCCGAAGCGTTCCTTGGAACTCCCAGCACGCCGTAAAAGTCTTTTGATGCCAACAGATCGTCCTTCCCCTCTTGCAATTCCGGTTAAAAACAGGGGCGGAAGGAGAGGCGCCTCTCCTTTCCGCCGGGACCACCCTCAGGACGGGTTCTTCTTCACATCCTCGTATTCGGCATCGACCACATTTTCCCCGGCCGGTCCCGCCTCCGCCCCAGGCGTCTCTCCGCCAGGGGTTCCGGCGGCACCTGTGGCCTGGGTGTTTTTATAGACGATATCGGCCAGCTTGTGGGATTCCTTCTCGAGGGTTGCCAGGGCCTCCTTGAGTTCTTCGATGCTTTCGGAGGCGAGTTTTCCCCGCGCCGCTTCAAGGGCTTCCCTGAACTGTCCGCGCTCGACATCGGAGATCTTCTCAGAAACTTCTCCCAGGGATTTCTCCATGGAGTAGATCATGTTCTCGAGACCGTTGCGCGTCTCGATCTTCTCCCGGCGCTTGTGATCCTCGGCGGCATGGGCCTCGGCCTCGCGGATCAGGCGATCCACCTCTTCCTTCGAAAGCCCCCCCTGCGCCGTGATCCGGATCGACTGTTCCTTTCCGGTTCCCTTGTCCTTGGCCCCGACATGGACGATCCCGTTGGAATCGATGTCGAAGGTCACCTCGATCTGGGGAACGCCCCGGGGGGCGGACGGGATCCCCGCCAGGTCGAACTCTCCCAGGAGCTTGTTGTCAGCCGCCATTTCCCGTTCTCCCTGGAAGACCTTGATGGTCACAGAGTTCTGGTTGTCGGCAGCGGTGGTGAAGACCTGGCTTCTCTTGGCCGGAATGGTCGTGTTCCGCTCGATCAGCTTGGTGAAGACACCCCCCAGGGTTTCGAGTCCCAGGGAGAGAGGCGTCACATCCAGAAGCAGGACATCCTTCACGTCTCCTTTCAGGACCGCGCCCTGGATGGCCGCTCCGATGGCCACCACCTCATCGGGATTCACCCCCTTGTGGGGTTCCTTACCGAAGAACTTCCGGACCGTTTCCTGGACCTTGGGCATGCGTGTCTGTCCTCCGACCAGGACCACCTCATCGATATTGGAGGCGGAAAGACCGGCATCGGAGAGGGCCTTCTTGACCGGTTCGAGGGAATGGCTCACCAGGCCGTCGGTGAGCTGCTCGAGCTTCGAGCGGGTGATCTTCATGACCAGATGCTTGGGGCCGGAGGCATCGGCGGTGATGAAGGGAAGATTCACCTCCGTCTCCATGACGGTGGAGAGTTCGATCTTGGCCTTTTCGGCGGCCTCCTTCAGACGCTGGAGGGCCATCTTGTCCTTCTTCAGGTCGATCCCGGATTCCTGAAGGTAGGTAGCCACGATGAAGTCGATCAGGGTCGTGTCGAAGTCGTCGCCGCCGAGGTAGGTGTCCCCGTTGGTCGACTTGACCTCGAAGACCCCCTCGCCGATCTCGAGGATCGAGATGTCGAAGGTTCCGCCGCCAAGGTCGTAGACGGCGATCTTCTCTTCCTTTTTTCTGTCAAGGCCGTAGGCCAGGGATGCGGCCGTGGGCTCATTGATGATCCGAAGAACATTCAGGCCCGCGATCGCCCCGGCATTCTTCGTATCCTGACGCTGGGCGTCATTGAAGTAGGCCGGAACGGTGATGACAGCATCGGTGACCTTTTCTCCGAGATAGTCTTCGGCAGCCTGCTTGAGCTTCATGAGAATCTTGGCGGAGATTTCGGCCGGAGAATACTGCTTGCCACGGATTTCCACATAGGCGTCTCCATTGGGGCCGGAGACCACCTTGTAAGGGAGGCGTTTCATGGCATGGACCACTTCGTCGGAATTGAACTTCCGCCCGATCAGGCGTTTCACAGAGTAAATGGTGTTCTCCGGATTGGTGATCGCCTGGCGCTTCGCCACCTGTCCCACCAGGATCTCTCCCTTGTCGGTAAAGGCCACTACCGATGGAGTAATCCGCGAGCCCTCCTGGTTCGGGATCACCACCGGTTCTCCCCCTTCCATAATGCACACCACGGAGTTCGTCGTACCCAGATCGATCCCGATTATCTTGCTCATAGATGAAATCCTTTCGCGATAGAATGATATGATTTCATGGCAGTTTTAGAACCCTGCCGGCCGCATTCCTTGAAAAAACCTTCAGGCGGTCTTTCCCTTCGACACCGTCACCATGGACGGTCGAACGAGTCTGTTGTGAATCCGGTATCCCTGCTGGTAGACGTCGACGACCACGCCTTCCGGGAGAGATTCGCTTTCAGTATACCCGACGGCCTCATGAACCTCGGGATCAAATGGCATGCCCTCGGAGGGGACCGGAGTCACGTGATTTTTCTCGAGGAGCTCTAGAAATTGCTTGTGGGTCAGACGGATTCCTTCGACAAGGGCCTTGTATTCGGGATTCTCCGCAACATCACGGGCCTCCACATGCTTAAGGGCCCGGTCGAGATTGTCGAGAACGGGAAGAAAAGACCTGAGAAGGGACTCATTCGAAAATTTCCTGGCTTCCTCAAGTTCCCTGAGCGTTCTTTTCCTATGATTGTCGAAATCCGCAAGGAGACGGATATATTTTTCTTTCCATTCTTCGGCTTCCCGATTTTCCTTCGGGGAGTCGCCGGCGCCAACCGAGGAATCGTCCCTTTCCGGCCTTTCCTTTTCGGAAGACTCTCCCACGGATTCGAACTCTTCAGACATCACAGATCCTTTCGATACAATCTTTACAGTCTTTGCTCTTTTGGGCCAAGAGAGGTCCAGCCTCCATGGATTACTCTTCTCCGTCGAGGCCCCCCAACCAGTGGTTGAGACGTCCCGAAAGACGGGACATCAGGGGGATTACCTGCTCATAGTCCATCCGGACCGGACCAACGACCCCGATCGTCCCGAACCAGGAGCCCGAACGTATCAGGGGAATGGAGACAAGGGTGCACACGCCCAACCCCGGAAGCTCGTTTTCAGATCCGATCGATACCGAAATCCCCCGGGCTTCGACCAGTTTTCGAAGAAATCCGAACAAGGCCACCTGTTCCTCGAAGGCGTGGAAGACAGATTCGAGGTCTCCGGCCCTTGAGAATTCAGGATCCTTGGCAAAGCGCGAGGCCCCGAAAAGCTTCACATCCGGGATTCCTCCCAGGCACTCGAATTCTCTCACAATGGCTTCCCATGCCATGGAAATTCCCTCCATTTCGGAGAGAAGGGCATCCCGAATCTCTGAAAGGGTCCGATATCGTCCGACCCTGTTCAGCTTGCCGACGATCTTTCGGAATTCAAGCCAGCCGATCCCTTCCGGGTAGACGAAGGTCCGCTTCAGTAGGTGCCCCGTTTCCAGGATAACGACCAGAAGCGCCTGTCGACCTGACAGAGGAACGGCTTCGACACCAACGACACGGACATCTCCCAGGGTTCCCGTCTCCATCAGGAAAACGGCATATCCCGAGGTCCGTCCCACCTGAGCCACAACCTTCGACAAGACCTCACTGAAATCGGTCAGGCATGACTCGGAAAGGAGCGGCTCGATCCCCTCGGAAAGATCGGCCCATTCCTCGAACTCCTTCTTGTCGAAATCCGAATGGTCGACAAAATACCGAAACCCCTTTTCCGTCGGAACGCGGCCGGCCGAGGTGTGGGGATGGGTCAGATAGCCCATCTCTTCCAGAACACTCATGATGTTACGGATTGTCGCGGGGGAATAGGGCAACCCAAAGGTGCGGTTAACGGATTGCGACCCGACCGGAAGGGCTGAGCGGATATATCCCGAAACCGTGGCAGAGAGGACCTGCCACTTTTTCTCATCCAGTATATCCCTAGGTCCTGACCTATCAGACACGCTTCCCCCCAGATTAGCACTCATTAACATTGAGTGCTAAAAATATATCAGGAAGCGAAAAACCTGTCAAGGTTTTTTGTCGTCCGGAGTGGCGATTTTCTTTTCATTTCCTTTGTCTTCAAGAGGATATCCCCAAGGATCCACCTTCCTGTCCTCCAGGGGGAATTTCTTGTTGAGAATCCTCTCCCGGCGGACAACAAAGTAAAAACTGGCCGAAATGATGAAAACGGTCATCACGAGGCCGGCGATGATGATCGAATAATTCACGATCATGTTGGGAATGCTTGGAGTATCGTCCATGAGAGTCCTTTCCGAGATAGCAATCAGAAAATAATGGCGTCCTGGCTTACGGACGATAGTCGTCGATCCCAGGACGCCGGATGATCTCGGCCTGAGCCATAGGCTGACCGATGGGTCTCAGGCCCAGCTCGCCGGCCGCCATGTCGAGATGAAGACCAAGGACCTCCTGAATGTCGGGATTCAGAAGAGCCGGGCCCTCCCTCTGATCCACCATCTTGAGGTAGGTCCGGCAGGATTCGCAAGCCAGGATCCCCTGGTGTTCGTTCGGGTGCTTGTATAGGAGATTGAAAAGTTCGGGATCGGTCTCCCCGCAGGAGGAACAACCGGCCATCAGGGGAGACTCCCAGTGAAAGGAACAGAAAAAACAGTAGTAACGTCTCCTGTCGTTCGAGATCGCCTGTCCGATCACCGGTGGAGCCCCGCAAACGGGACAGTGGGTATATTCCCATTCAAGGCTTTTGAGAAAGGCGATCAGGGTTTCGTGGAGCCTCTCGAAGGAGATGCGCAGGGACATTTTCAACAGATAGACAAGAAGAGGGCGTGGCACATCCATCTTCTCGGAGACGGCATCGAAAAAACCGTCCTCCCGGGACAGAAGATCTGCGATCACCTCCCCTTCTTCCCGGTGACTATTCCTCATGTAAGTAGAAATTCGTGTGGCATACTGCTCACGCTCCCCTCCACCCTGCTTCATGACAGTCATGAGCCTTCTGAACTGCTGCCCGGTCTGGGGAAGAGAGAGACGGGCAAAGGCCGGCCGATCAATCAGAGGAATCCCTCGGGAGAGACGCTCCCGGAGAGACGCATCCCGAAGATCGATAAGGGTCAGGAGATCATCCGGCCGGGAGGTGTTCCATATCTCCTCGATTTTTTCATAGAACTGAAAAATGTCCCGAAGGTGTGGCCGCGCCCGGATATGTTCAGCTAGCAGGCGGTCCCGCCCGGCAGACTCCATGAAACCTCCGATTCCAAAGTTAGGGGTGTGGCAGGTTGGTTGGCTCCGAAGAGGTCTTGACCCTCTGGACCCGAACGACGCCCTTGACATGCTGGACGCGGGTCATGATCTCCTGGAGATGGGTGAGGTTTCCAACCGTAATGGTAAAGTCGAGGACCCCCATCCGGTGCTTGGCCTGTTTCACCTCCGCATGGGTGATATTGGCTCCCCGCTCCGAAATGACCGAGGAGACGGCGGCGAGCATCCCCGGCTTGTCCTCCATCGACACCCGGAGATGGACATCAAAGATCGCGTCCTTCGAGGAGTCCCACACGGCCGGAACAAGCCGATCCTGTTCGAGCGAAAGGTGGACCAGATTGGGGCAGTCGGCGGTATGGACGATGATTCCCCGCCCACGGGTGACATATCCCACGATCTCTTCGCCGGGAACGGGGCTGCAGCACCCCGCAAGTCCGATCAGAAGATCCTTCCCTCCTCCCCGGACGACGATGGGAACCTGTTCCTGAAGGGGAACGGGGGCCTGCTGGGTGAGAAGATCTCCTCCCTGGCCCGGAAGAAGCTTCCGAAGGACTGTCGATGCAGAGAGACGGCCGAATCCGATCCTGGAATAGACATCTTCCAATGTCGGGTCCGGGAGGTCCGAGAAGGACAGAACCGTTTCAAGATGGGGGGCCTTGAGAAACTCCGACCAGCGCCGGTGGAGCTTCTGGGCCTCGGCCTCAAGGGAGCGGATGCCGATGTCGGCACTCTGGCGCATCTCCTCTTCCTTGATCCAGTGCCTGATTCTGGCCCGGGCCCGGGGAGTCGCCACAAACCGCAACCAGTCCTTGCTCGGCGTCTGGGAAGGGTTCGTGATGATTTCGACGACATCTCCGCTTTCGAGAATGGTCTTGATCGGGACCCAGCGTCCGTTGATCCGGGCACCCACGGTGTGATTCCCGACCTCCGTATGAATGCCATAGGCAAAATCGATGGCCGTTGAGCCCTTGATCATCTCCCGGACTTCCCCGGCGGGAGTAAAGACATAGACTTCGTCGGGAAAAAGATTGAGCTTGACGGAGTTCATGAACTCCTGATTGTCGGAAAGCTCCTTTTGCCATTCCACAAGCTGTCGGAGCCAGGTCACGACCTTGAAGTCGGAGAGCGCGGGGGCTCCGTCAGCATTCTCCTTGTAGTTCCAGTGGGCGGCGACCCCTTCCTCGGCGATCCTGTGCATCTCCTCAGTCCGGATCTGGAACTCCACCAGGACCCCCTCTGGGGCGATGACCGTCGTGTGGAGGGACTGGTACATGTTGGACTTCGGAACGGCGATAAAATCCTTGATCCGTCCTGACATGGGCTTGTAGATCCCGTGCAGGAGGCCCAGCACGCCATAGCAGTGGAGCTTGGTATCGGTGATCACCCGGATCCCCATGAGGTCGTAAATTTCGTCAAAGGGGATTTCCTGGGAGGTCATCTTCCGGTAGATGCTGTAGATATGCTTGTAGCGGCCTTCGACACGACCAGGAATGCCGTTTTCTGCCAGCGTCTGTGAAACGGCACGGATAATCTGGTCGATGTAGTTGGTCCTCTCCTTTCTCTTTCGGGCCACCCGGGCCCGAAGATCGGCGTAGGTGACAGGGTCCAGGACCGAAAAGGCGAGATCCTCCAGCTCAAGCTTGATCCACCCGATCCCCAGGCGGTTGGCCAGGGGAGCGTAAATATCGAGGGTTTCCTGGGCGATATTCTTCTGTTTGGCCGGATCGAGCCACTGGATAGTCCGCATATTGTGAAGACGGTCGGCCAGCTTAACCAGAAGAACACGGATATCCTCGGACATTGACAACAGCATCTTCCGGAAGTTTTCCGCCTGCTTTTCAGCCCGGGATTTCTTGAAGTGGAATTTTCCAATTTTGGTCACCCCGTCGATCAGATGAAGAACCTTCTTTCCGAAGACGGATTCAATCATCTCCGGAGAAAGGGAGGTGTCCTCGAGGGTATCGTGGAGGAGGG